>JAZQAQ010000220.1:0-5041 GCA_045545255.1 Eubacteriales bacterium
ACGAGACGGACTCAAAATCCGTTGTCAGTGATGGCGTGTGGGTTCAAGTCCCACCACCGGCACCATGGCGCCGCGAATACTTTTGTGTTCGCGGCGCATTTTTTCTATATATTTTTGAATTAATCGCATAGGAGGATACGGTATGTTTGACACAAGCAAAGTTTTAACCGCAAAAATGGTTAAGGAAATGGCAAAGAATTACGGTGCCGATCTCTGCGGTATTACGTCAATGGATCGCTTCGAGGGTGCACCCAAACAAAATGATCCCCGCTACATATTTCCGGGTGCAAAATCTATGATTGTGCTTGGCTATCGTGTTGCCAGAGGTACCTTGAGAGGAATCGAAGAAGGAACGCATTTTATCGACTATGCCTCTATGGGTTACGCCGCCATCAATCAGGTTCAAGGACCGATGACATTATGGAAAATGGTGGCGGATATTGAAGATATGGGGTGGGAGGCTGTCCCGATTATGAATGTTAACGGTGGTGAAGCCACCAGCTCTTTAACCGGTAATTTCAGAGAAAACTGGAGTGTGCCTGTCGAAGAAGGAAAGCCTTATCCCGATGTATTGATCCACTTCCGCTATGCTGCATTTCTCGCAGGGTTGGGTGAAATCGGGTGGAGCGGTGTGTTTCTAACTCCGGAATTCGGTCCGCGCGTAAGATTTAATCTGATTATGACCGACGCCGAGCTGGAGCCCGATCCTTTGGTTGAGCCCGGTACGGTATGCGATCGGTGCAAGCAGTGCGTTCGTACTTGCGATGGTGCAATTTCCGAGACGGAGACGGTTAAGGTTACTCTGGGCGGTAGGGAGATCGAATATGCCCGACTGGATCCCCATAAGTGCGAATACGGTCTGAAAAACGGTTGTGATAATACCGCAAATCCCTTCCTCGTGGAGTATCCTCACGTCTATGGCTACGGGCGCGCCGTTGAAGGCGGTCGCGGTTGTGTGCGTGCTTGTATGGTTCATCTTGAAAAGCGCAATAAGTTGCAAAATCAATTCCATAATCCCTTCCGTCAGAAGCCTCTTTGGAAGGTTGATAAGAGCGCAGAGCATCCTTATCCGGACTATATTGTTGAAGAATATGTTAAAACCGGCAGAATTGAGGATGCAAACGCTTATATTGAATATAACGAAAACGAGAATTACGGTACTTCGAGCGATAAGGTTGTCGCCAAGCAGACGGACTGATGAAATATACGGTTGGATATTACGAATACGATGAATATGAGCATCCCCTTACTGCGGCATTGGATGATTTTGGAGAGAGTATCGGAGAGATTTACTTTCCTTGGGAATCCATTGCGACCTGCCGTACATCATTTAAGGGATTGGAATCAACTTTAAATTTGATTGATACCTTGAGATATGCTCGTCATAAAGGAATACAATTGGATTTGCTCTGTAATGCAAATTGCTATGGAGGCAAGGCGATTTCAAAGGAGCTTGAAAAAAATTTGTTAGACGCAATTGACGAGCTATACAGAGCTGATCTTCCTGTCGATGTGATTACCACTACTTCACCTGCGATTGCCTTTATGGTCAAAAAACACTTTAAAGAGATTCGGGTACGCGCTTCGGTAAATATGCGGTTAGGGGAGGAGCAGGCTTTGCGTCCGTTGTTCTCCTTGTTTGATGAATTCTATCTACAACGGGAATATAACCACGATTTCAAGAGAATCGCCGCGCTGAAAAAGGTTCTGGATGGACGCCCGCTTTTACTGCTGGCAAACAGTGGTTGTATGCCATGGTGCCCCGGTCAGATCTTCCACGATAACCTTGTTGCTCACGAGCAAGAAGTGTCAGGTGCGAAAAATATTGAAGGCTTTATGCCCTATGTTTGCTGGTCCTATTTGAAAGATCATCCCGAAAAGCTTTTGGAAGGGACTTGGATCAGACCGGAGGATATTCAGTATTATGAGGAGGAATTTTCTCTCATAAAGCTTGCCACTCGCATCCATTCGAGGCCCTATTCGGTCATTGAAGCTTATGTACGAAGATCCTTCGGTGGATCTATACTAAATCTGATGGAGCCGGATCATTCATCCCTTCTTGGGAAAGTAAATCTAAAGAATACGGATTTTCCAAATGATTGGCTTTCTCGTCAATCGGCGGGTATTGATTCTGCTGAAGAATGGAAAAAATTCAATAAATAAAGGCGGTAAATTATGATTGATAAAATCGGACTCTCTGTCAGAGGGGCAAACATTACAAAGGAACTGATGCAGGAGTTTGCAAAGAATGACATTGCAAGCATTGAAATCACTCCACTGAAAACGCGAGAAGATCAGACTGATTATAGGCTCGCAAAGAGGATTGCCGAAGATGCAGGCATTTGGGTTCGTTCTTTTCATTTGCCTTTTCATCCTTCTGATCTGAATGATCCCGCGGGACTTGATGATGAGATGTTTCGGACGACGATCGACATTCAAAAAAGAATGATCGAGACCGCTGCATCCATCGGATGTAAAATTGCAGTTATCCACCCAAGCAGAGAGCCATATGCCGATAATGAGAGATCGGCGCGCATTGCCGCATCGCAACGCACTCTTGGCTTTTTGGCAGAATTTTCTGCTACGATGGGGATACAGCTTGCCGTGGAAAACCTGCCTCGCACCTGTATTGGGCGCGATTCTTCGGAGATTCTGGAACTTTTAAAGGCAGACTCAAGACTTGCCGTTTGTTATGATACCAACCATCTGCTCTCTGAATCGGCAGAGTCTTTTATTAAAGCCTGCGGCAGTAAAATCATCACAATTCACGTCTCCGATTATGATTTCCTTGATGAACGCCATTGGTTACCCGGTGAAGGCAAGAATGATTGGCAGATGATCTATCGTCTTTTAAATGATGTTGGATATGCAGGACCATGGCACTACGAAATCGGATTTGACGGGTCTGCCACCATTTCCAGACCAAGAACACTGACACCCGAGGATTTTGTTCGTAATGCGAAAGAAATCTTTGCCGGCCAAGACCTGACTGTTATCGGTACTCCTGCACCTAATCTGATTCATTGGAAAGAGCGTATGGCTCTAAAGGAGGGGAAAAAATGAAAATGAGGATCGGAATTTCAAGCTGCAGTAAGACGATCAATGAAGAATTGATGCGTCAATATGCAGAAAACGGAATTGAAGTTATGGAAGTTGCCTTTCATAAGGATGAGTACGATAATGCGGATTATTCTTATATAAAAAAGGTTGCCGACGATTACGGAATTGATCTTTTTTCCTTCCATCTTCCGTTTAGTCCGGGAGAATTAATTAATCCTGCCAATCCCGATGAAGCAATCGCAAAATCTACTCTTGATATTGATAAACGCTTGATTGAAAAAGCTGCATTTCTCGGTTGCAAAACAGCTGTTATCCATTCTTGTCGCGGTCCCGTGGATTCTGCTGATCGCCCTGCTTGGATTGCGCAGGCGCAATGCACCTTATCTACTCTTGCAGATTTTGCTGCTCCTTTTGGAATTGAAATTGCTGTTGAAAATCAGCCACGCAACGCCTTGGTCGGCAGTGCTGCAGACATTCTTGAAATTTTGAAAGCGAACGATCGTTTACGCGTTTGTTTTGATGTCAATCATATAATGCCCGAGCGAGAGAATCATCGTAATTTTATGAAAGCTTGCGGTGATAAAATTATAACGCTCCATATTTCCGATTATGATCTTCTGGATGAACGCCATTGGTTACCCGGCGAAGGGAAGCTTGATTGGCAGATGATTATCAATGGTTTGAAAGAAATCAGCTATCAAGGACCTTGGCTTTATGAGCTTGGTTTTGGGACTCCTTCAACCATTGAACGCCCTCGTCTTCTGACTTGTGCTGATTTTAGAAAGAATGCAGAGGAAATCTTTGCGGGTAAGCAACCGAGTGCATTTGGTACACCTGTTTCCGGTCTGGAGCATTGGGCTGAAACGTTATAAAATAAGCGGGGATTATATCCCCGCTTGTTTTATGCACTCTTTTAAATTCAACATTGTTTTTTGATCACAGGCCATTAACGGCAACCTTGGGTTTCCGGCCGGATAGCCTGCAATCTGCATAGCGCATTTGATAGGAATTGGGTTCACTTGAGCGAATAATGCTCGCATTAAGGGGAGTAAGCGATAATGACATTTGAGTGCTTTTTCTGTTTCACCTTTTTTATAATGATTGTATAGTCTCACCATTTCACTCGGCGCAAGGTTTGATATAACAGAAATCAATCCCGTTCCGCCGATGGAAAGAATCGGGAGCATTTGATCGTCGTTTCCGCTGTAAATCGTCAGCTCGGGAGCGGATGCTGCGATATCCATTGTGTTTGAAATATCACCGCTTGCCTCTTTGATTGCTATGATGTTTTTGTGCTCCGATAGTTTGCGACAGGTATCGGGTAAAATTTTCATTCCTGTGCGAGAAGGAACATTATACAGAATAATTGGTATATTCACCCGATCGGCAATAGAATAATAGTGTCGAATCAAGCCATCTTGTGTTGTTTTGTTATAATATGGTGTGACGATCAGCAGTCCGTCTGCACCGCGCTTTTCAGCTTCGAGACTTAACTTGACGGCTTTGGCGGTATCGTTGCTTCCTGTACCTGCTATCAAGGGGACACGATGCCCGATGTATTCGTTGGACTTGGCAATCAATCTGCTGAATTCATCAAAGGATAAAGTACTGCCCTCACCGGTTGTTCCTGCAATGACGATTGCGGAAACACCACCTTCGATTTGCAGTTCAATCAGTTTTTGTAATCCGACGAAGTCAATCTTTCCATCATTGTCGAAAGGAGTTATTAAAGCCGTTGCAATTCCTTCAAATAACTTTTTTCGCATCATATGTTCCTCCGATAATAAAAAAGATATTGAAATATCGCGGGTTTCCATTTATAATAATATGATATTGGAAGAATTACGATACAGAATTATAATATGAGGTTAAAAGAACGTGACTGTTGATGAATTTGATTATTTACTTCCCGAGGAATTGATTGCCCAGACCCCTTTGGAAAAGCGTGATCACCCCCGCCTATTGGTACTGCATAAAGAAA
>JAZQAQ010000221.1:0-3854 GCA_045545255.1 Eubacteriales bacterium
CGCTGGTTTTCGTTATAATGGGATTCGGTGAAATCCTTCAGTTCCTTCACCTTTTTCAGCTTATCCTTTTGAATCAACGCTTCATAGGCGCGCCCCAGTTCCTCCAAAGAGCCGAATTTAATATAAGCCGCATCTCCGTCACTTTGGGCGGTGAGGATCTTGACCGCCGCGTCATAATCATATTTTTCCAGAAAATAATTGTGTTTTCTATGGAAGTTATACTCTGTGGCGTTGCAGACCGGTGCATCAAAATCCATATCAACGGTATGCGTCCGATTCAACTCTTCGCCGTTGATGAAGGCGTAGTTATACATCGGGATCTCTTCCTCCAGATCCATATCGTCCCAGGTGATATCCACATAATAGCCCTCACCGTCCAGATAAACGCAGTTCCAGCCGTGTGCCTCGCCTGCATCACCCGTCACATAGGAGCAGTTATAGCCCATCCTCTGCAGGATCAACTGGAAGGCTTTCGCGTAGCCGGAGCACACCGTCTTTCCGTCCACAAGGCAGCCGTATGCCGAGAAGATATATTCACAGCTGGGATTATGGGAAGATTTATAGTACTCCTTGAGCCCGACCTTATCATAATAAGCGTTTTCAATGAGGTAATCGTGGACGAAAAGGATCTGCTCATAGTCGTCTGCGGAATGATTGCGGGCAAGCTCGACGACCTCGTCCACCCGCTTCATCAGCTGCGCCTGCTTTTTCTCGCTGCTGAATACGCCGGATGTATATTCATAGTAGGTAGGCTCCACCTTTACCGTACCCGTCTCCTTGAAGGACTTATGGGAAAGGGTCATCACATATCCGCCGGTAAACCAGAAATATTCCGGATGATCGTATTGGATGGCAAGGAGGGCGATCGCACTGTTCTTTCTGAAATCTGCAATATTAACGTTTTTCAACTCGAAAGCTTGATTGGCGTTCGCAATGGTTTTGATGGCAGCGTCATAGATGGATTTTTGATAATCCGTCAGCTGCTCATAGTAGGTAGCGTAGCCGGTGGATTCTTGGGTTTCCGTCTGTACATTCTCGATATTTGAAAAATCGTAGGCATCCGCACTCCAATCATCCACATTGGTGGCAAAAAAAGCCACGGCGAAGCCCAAGGCGGCGACTAAAACATAGCTGAAGAATTTCATTTTTTACCGCCCTCCTCCGAAGCCACGTTGCTTTCGATCTCCTCCTGACTCAATTCGGGATGACCCTTTGCGATCACGCGGCAAAGATAGCTTGCAGAGCTCATCTCCCGCGAAGCGATCTGATTGATCGCCACAAAGGACAGTCCGTACAAGATAAATACAGCCGCATAGAAAATCAAGGTCATCGTCTGATTGATACCGGTGGCGGCAAAATGATAGAGACCGCCCACCAAGACGGGGATCACCACACTGCCGACCAACCAGCCGGCGGAGGAGCGGATCTTATCCTGCTGCACAAGCCCGCGCTCCAAAAGACGGTTTTCAATTCCGTTCACCAGATACCGCATCCGCCACATCGTATAGTAATACCCCATCAGGATCGCCACGAACAGATGATACGGTACCGAAGTCAAAAGCTTGGCAACGATCAGATCTGCATCGTTTTGAAGGGCGAAGTGGATATTCTCCGCCACTGCAAAGCCCAGAGAAAGAAAGACCGAATAGACGATGCCGTCAAACAAATAATTGAAGTTTTTATTTTTGTGTGTCCCGAAAAAGAGCACCGCCCACTTGATACAAAACTGGATCAAGGAAATGCCGATGCAGGCACACAAAATATTATGCAACAGCTCTGCCTGCACCGAGGCATAGGTCAATGCACCCTCGGCAGAAAACTTCATTGTGCCCGCAAAAAGGCGGTCGATCAAGCCGATCGTCCATTTCTGCAAAAAATACGACGGCACGTAGGCAACCGCGCCCACGCCGAATAATAACGCCAGCAGTCCGAACGGCTCTTTTTCAACGCGGTCTTTATAAAAAACATAACCGCATAAAAGAAGCCCCGGAATCATTGCGATCAGCGATAATTCAAACGAAAAATGATTCATAACTTCCTCCCGAAACGAAATTTTTATCATCAAACACTTGTTGCTTTTAATGCTCTGCAACCAGATTGCTGTAGGCTTCCAAAAGAAGGGGACGCTCGGCCTCATTCAGGCGGAATGTGGAGGTATTGATCCCTCTGTTATTATCATCATAGCCAAATACCCCTTTAAAGACCTGCAGCTTTTCGGTTTCCACCAGTTCCTCATCGATCCAGTTTTTGATATGTTTTTTGATGTCGTTGATATCCATATCAATTAAGACGACGATATGCGGAATCTTATTCGCCAATATTAAGGACGCCTCTTGGAGGCAGGACGAACTTCTGACCAGATATTCTTTGTCGATAAATAATATCGCGCTCTCGCACTCATCGGAGTTTAACGCCCGCTCCACATCGGCAAACCAATTCTCGCCCACGTTTTTTCTGTCGATCCATATATTTTCCAACGGCGGCATATTGGTCTTGCAGAAACGCCAGACGCTCTTTTTATGACCGGAGTTATAGCTGATAAAGGTGAAGTTCCGCGTCGGATCCACCTTCGGCAGGTCGATCCAAAGTTCGTCATCCTCCTGCAGCTCCCCCAACGGAACGGTGCACTTAAAAACCTTGCCCGTATGTACATTCCGTGCCAGCCTTTTCTCGTCCGACGGGAGAATCTTACACGTATGCTCGGCGATGGTCTGGACCTGATTGCCGTTTACTCTGCCCAACGCATAGATCTCTTCCTTTGAGGCGAAATGATAAAGAGAGCTTTTGCGGCTCATCAGCTTCAGCAGCTCCTTGGTCTGCTCGGGGGTGGGAATCAACTGCACGATATCCGCAATGCGCACGACAACATCGCTTTCTCCCCAGCGCCCTGCTTCGATAATCTCTCCGCAATATTTATATTCTATCGTCTCAAAGACCTTCGGATCAATGGTCTCAATGCGGTCGATGATCTCTTCTTTGAATTCACGGTGCAGATCACGGACGGTTTCCCGATCCGTTTCCTGCCGATACCACTTTTCGAATTTCTTGAGCTTATCTCTGGGAACGACGACCCTCAAGTCGTGGTCCAGATCCGTATTGGAGCCAAAGCGGGTGCACTGTACCGCGTGGGTAAAGGAGAAAAAGTCGTCCTTTGTGTATTTATATACACCGCCCACAGGCTGGAAGTTTTCCCGCCCCTGCTCGTCCTTCACCAAGAGATATTTATCGTCTATTTCAATCCTGAATAAATACGCGCAGGATAACCGCACCTTTTTGACGTACTTATACTCTACGTTGGGAACATTTTTTATATTGATGTGCATCGATCTTTCGCCCCTTTACCTCTTCGAACCTGTTACGGTTTCTCTTGACGCCTTTTCCTTATTATAGCATATAATCGCCCGTTTTCAACTTTTTTCGTCATTTAACGGGCAATACAAAAGCGAGGTGAAATTCACCTCGCTTTTTGTGGGAGCTTTTCAATTGGATAATTCTTTCTGTAAATTGGTTTTATGGATGCTATTATACTGCGCAAACTGAATTTTGACAGCTTTTTTGAAATTCTTGCAACCTTCGGCAAAAAAGATTGGTGTGTTATGTAATGCGTCTGCAAGAGTTTCGAGTTGTTTTAAATCTTGATTTTTTGCACATTCGAGCAATTTTGAAAATCCCTTTTTAAGAAAAGAATAATAAAAATCCTCTTTAATAAATTTTAAGCCGTAAGTGTATATGTTGTCAACATATACCCATCTAAAGTATTCCTTGTCAAGAGAGTCTATGCTTCTTAACTGCTTTCTGACAATGTT
Source organism: Eubacteriales bacterium (assembly GCA_045545255.1). Lineage (GTDB taxonomy): Bacteria > Bacillota > Clostridia > Oscillospirales > QAKW01 > QAKW01. The sequence continues at coordinate 3,807 of JAZQAQ010000221.1, forward strand.
GTCATCAACTGTATTATCAATTTGAGGCTCGGATAAAACTTTTAGTAC
>JAZQAQ010000222.1:0-9173 GCA_045545255.1 Eubacteriales bacterium
GTAGGTTCTGTTGTATCCACAGGAGTCTCATCCGGTGCAGAAGTCACGGGCGGTGTTTCCGTAGCAGGCGGTTCCGGGATTCCCCCCTCGGATGTCTCCGGGCTTTCCGGCTGGGAAGGCTGCTCGGTGATATCCTCTTGCAAAGAATCGTCCGGCTCCTCAGAAGGTTCTTCTCCCTCCGAAGGCTCTTCCGAACCGTCGGAAAGCTCCTCTTCGGGAAGTTCTTCCTCTTTCGGAATTTCCTCCTCCGGATGATCACTCTCCTCCTCTGCTTCCGTATCATCCTCAAGGGCACCGAAGAACCAGGGAGTACGGTCAATGCCGTATTGTTCCATATAATCCTCGGGCGCGATATCGTCGTAGATAAAGGCGTTGAGCATAGAGGCAGCATAGTCCAAATTATAATACTTGCAGGAGCCAAGCCCCTTCACATTCAGCCCGTATGAGATCAATGCCTCAGTCGTGGGGATACGGGCCTCTTTAAAGGTCAGTCCCCGATTGGTCAGAATGCCTGCCAATTCAAAAATATCGCCATAGGTCAGCGAGGTTTCCATACACGGCAGCATCGACCGAATCATTGCAGGATACTTGGCGATATCAATAGAAAGTGCCTTTTCAAAGAGCTGATGCATCACCAACCGCTGACGCTCGGTACGTCCGATATCGTCCACCGTCCCGTTGATGGTGGCAGCCTTACGGATTCGGGCAAAAGCCACCGCCTGAACGCCGTTCAAGGTCTGCAGTCCCGGCTCCTCGATATAATCCAACGCCGTCCCCCGCTCCTTATTCATAGAGCGGATCTGAATATTGGCGTTGCGCACTTCACCCTTGGTCAGCTCTGCCTCAATTCCGCCTACAAAATCAATAATATCTGCCATACTCACGAAATCTACCGTGGCATAATTGCGGATATTAAGATTAAAGGTCTGATTCAGGGTCTTGACTGCAAGCTGCGGTCCGCCCAGATTATAGGCGGCATTGATCTTTTGATGACCGTAGCCGTCGATCTTAACCAGACTGTCCCGCAGGATGGAGGTGACCTTAATGTCGTTGTGCTCCGCGTCAATGGTGATGATCATAATGGAATCGGATAGCCCGCGAAATTCTTCGTTGCGGGCGTCGATGCCGAAGAGGGCGATATTGGTGATCCCCTCGGGCAGCTCCATTGTAATTTCATTGATGCCCAGATCCTCAGGATCTTCGCTGAGCTCCGTTCTGTTGTATTCAAAGGCGCTGACCAGTCGATTTGCACCGAAGCCCAGCAAAACCACCAGCAATAAAATCATTACCACCGGCAAGATGCAGGGACGCAGCCGCCCGTTGCGGAAAAAGAATTGAACGATCGCGTTCTTGATCCGCTTTCCTATCTCTTTCACAGATTCACATCCTTAAATAGTTATCCCTATTATTATATTACGAAATACTGCAAAAATAAAGAGAATGTTGCAATTTTTTACTAAATTTTCATCGTGAGACCGATGCGGCGCTTCTGCAGGTCCACCGAAAGGACCTTCACCTTGACGATATCCCCCACCTTCAGTACCTCGCTGGGATGCTTGATATACCGATCGCAGATCTGGGAGATATGGACCAGACCGTCCTCGTGGACACCGATATCCACAAATGCGCCAAAATCAATGACATTACGGACCGTCCCCTGCAAAAGCATCCCTTCCTTCAGATCCTTCATCTCCAATACGTCGGTCTTCAATATGGGCTTCGGCAGCTCGTCACGCGGGTCACGACCGGGCTTTTGCAAAAAGTCTGCAATGTCAATGAGGGTCGGCAGTCCTACACCCAGCTCATCTGCCAATTTTTTACCCGTTTCCCCTTCTGTGAATTTTTTAATATTACGGATGGCACCGTTTTGCAGATCGGCAACAGTATAGCCACACATCTTCAAAAATCCCTCTGCAGCAGGATAGCTTTCAGGATGGACCGCCGTATTATCCAGAGGATTATCTCCGCCGGAGACCCGCAAAAAGCCTGCGCACTGCTCGTAAGCCTTGGGACCCAGCTTGGGCACCTTCAAAAGCTGCTTACGGGAACGAAATGCGCCCTGCTCCTCCCGATAGGCTACGATATTTTTGGCGATTCCTGCGTTTACGCCCGCGACCTGCGCCAAAAGCGGTGCACTGGCGGTATTCAGCTCCACGCCCACCGAGTTCACGCAGTCCTCTACCACGCCGCCCAAGGCTTCGCCCAGACGGGTTTTGGGCATATCGTGCTGATACTGACCCACACCGATAGAGCGAGGATCAATTTTCACCAGCTCCGCCAAGGGATCCTGCAGCCGACGGGCAATGGAGACCGCAGAACGGAGAGAGACGTCAAATTGAGGAAATTCCTCTGCTGCCAGCTTGGAGGCCGAATAGACCGACGCTCCCGCCTCACTCACGATCACGTAATGTACCGGTGTATCCAGCTCGCGGATCATCTCCGCCACAAAGCTTTCCGACTCTCTGGAGGCGGTGCCGTTTCCGATGCTGATAAGGGTAACGCCGTGCTTTTTGATCAACTGCTTCAGCTTTGCCTTGGCTTCCTCCACCTTATTCTGCGGCGGGGTGGGATACACCACTGCCGTATCCAACACCTTACCGGTCTCATCCACCACCGCGATCTTACATCCGGTACGGTAAGCGGGGTCCAGACCCAAGGTCACCATCCCCTTCACCGGCGGTTGCATCAAAAGCTGCCGCAGGTTCACCGAAAAGACACCGATGGCCTTTTCCGATGCCTGCTCGGTCAGAGTACTGCGCATTTCACGCTCCAAAGAAGGAGCGATCAGCCGATCAAAGGCGTCCGCTGCCGCTTCCTTCACGTGGTCGGCGGAAGGGGTCTGATTTTTCAGGTAAGCCCGCTCCAAAATGCCAAGAGCACGGCTTTCCTCCACCTCGACCCGTACCTTCAAGACCTCCTCGGCTTCGCCGCGATTCAAGGCAAGTACACGGTGACCCGGAATCTTTTTCAGCAACTCCTGAAACTCATAATACATCGTATAGACGCCCTTTTCATCCTTGGCGTCCGTTGCTTTTTCGGAGGAAATCGTTCCGATAGCCAGATAAAGAGAGCGCAAAAGGCGACGCATCTCCGCATCATCGGAGATCTGCTCCGCAATGATGTCCCGCGCGCCCTGCAGCGCATCCTCCACCGTCGGCACTTCCTCGTTAAGATAAGCCTCTGCCTCTGCAACGGGATCAAATTCAGCCCGCTGCTCCAAAATCGCCACCGCCAGCGGCTCCAGTCCTCTGGCGCGCGCCTTTCCGGCACGGGTCTGCTTCTTTTGCTTATAGGGACGGTAGATGTCCTCCACCTCCGCCAAGGTCTCGGCAGCCGCCAAAGCTTCTCGCAGTTCGTCAGTCATCTTCTCCTGCGCCTCGATGGCTGCCGCCACCTCTTCCTTGCGCTTTGCAAGATTGCGCAGATAATTCAACCGATCCGAAAGCGTTCTTAAGACCTGGTCGTCCAGCCCGCCGGTAGCCTCCTTACGGTATCGGGCGATAAACGGTATGGTGTTCCCATCGTCCATCAACGCCACTGCCGCCGCCACCTGCGATTCCTTAATGTTTAATTCCTTGGCTAAAATTTGATCGATTTCCATTATTTTACTCCTCTTAAATACTCCTTTTGTTCCGGCGTAATACGATTACTTTCAATGGCCTTTTGAATGGTCTTGCGCCGCTCCCATTCCGGCAAACACTCCAGATACGGCAACGCCTCTGACCAACGCTTGGCAAGCGCTGTAGCAAAATACCAAGCCACCATCATCCTCACATAGTACTCCTCCGAGCGTACCGCCGCCACCAAAGCAAGCGACTCCTCAAAAAAGTCCTCGTCCAGATAATGCACCATCAGCATTTCGATGCCGAACCGCACCGTATAAGAATGCTCCGCCACCAACCATCTACGAATGGCAGGCAGCAGTCGATTCCGATTATTCCCAAAGCATTTCGGACGCAAACCGTCGCAGGTGGCCCAGTTATCAATATAAGGCAAAAAGACCTCCACCTGCGCCAAGCAACGCTCAAAATCTGCCGTTTCATTAATAACGAATGTATGAAGATTGTTTTCTTCATAATAACGATGCGGAAGCATTGTCAAAAAAGCTTCCTTCTCATCACCAAGACGCTTGGCAAATGCCCGCAGCATCGGTGTCCGAACGCCAATGATCGCCGCCGGCTCCACCGTCGGCATCAGACGGGCTTGAAAAGCCTTGTAGCCCGGATCCTGCATTTTAAATAACTCTTTTATAATCTCCATATGCACTCCGATCGTTCAATACCAATGCATTATACCAAACCCCCGCCAAAAAGGCAAGAGCCGACGCCATTCCCAATTTTTAAAAATTTCTTTGCAAGCTCCACCTGCCCATCCCTCTTTATATATCATTCCAAAGCTCTGTCATCCCCATCACTTCGCCCCGTTTTTCACAGTATGTTCTTTTTCAAAAACCATTGACATTCCCTCGCTAAAATGGTAATATTATTGCGTATTTCAAACCGATATGCCGATGTTGCAAAGAGGGTATGCTCTCGCACATAATTATTCTTCATACCAATAATCAGCGAGGCAGTATTGTCTCGATATCCTATTTCGAGGCGTGGCGCAATTTAAGTGAGACTCCAAAACTTGCTTTTGGTCAGTCGAACTTATGCAGAACTGTAGCGCACTTGCTTTGGGAGCGTGTCGGGCGTTTAATGCCCAGAAAAATAAAAAGCCTCAAAACCCCTGTATTCATGCGGGTTTCGGGCATTTGTAAAAATCAAAAAATCGGTCAAAAATCGTTTTGACCACAGTTTATCCCACAATTGAGAAATTCTTCGATTTTTGGGGCAAAAAAATAACTGAATATCCGGGTGTGGCGCAGCTGGGAGCGCGGGTGGTTTGGGACCATCAGGCCGCAGGTTCGATCCCTGTCACTCGGACCAAAAAAATGACCTAAAGCAGAGATTTATTCTCCACTTTAGGTCATTTTTTACTGCTATTTAGGTATTTTATCCCCACTTTTAGAAAACTCACAAATTTTTGACCACAGTTTTGTCACGCATTTTTACATTGTCAAGTAAAAATGATTTTTACTTGACAATACGAATCGTATATTTCTTTTTCTTTGTTTACTGCGGGGCAAATTTAGATGTATTGTTTCAGCCATTCGGGCATATTTGGATCATCGATCTCCCAAGACTCAACCACTTCCTCATCCTCGTTCCAGTAGTTCTCATCGCCGTCAAACAGCTTTTGTCTATGACATTTGTATTTTACGACAGATCCGCCCTCTAACCGATATTCATTCCAATAATAATTCTGTTTGCCGTAGCCTTTCCATTCACTTGTAGTATAAATTGTCATACTATTATTCCTCTCTCATTTTTTAAAAGGTCTAGAAAACACTCGACCGCTTTCTTGGACGAGTTCCTCTGCATGCTCTGATGCATACTGTGCAACGGAATGCCAAATACTCTTAAACTTAAAGAACAGCTCTCCGTTAATCTCTTTAGTCGGACAGGTGTATGTTCTGCCCCCAGTAGTGATTTGACACCATTTTAAGATTTTATTGATTCCAAGTACAAGCATATTATTTCTCCTTATGTTTCTTCAATATCATATCCGCCGTAGTGTGCAAGAGCTTTTGCGATAAATAAACATCCATCCTTACCGTAATTGCGTTCATTCATTACCGCAAATCCGCTCTCAATAAATGAGGAGACTGTGTTGTCAGCGAAATATAGACGTGTGAACTTCTCCTGATTTTGCTGTTCGATGCTTTTCAACATATATTCGTAAAGGCAATTTACCACGCTTTGCACAGCCTCGTGCGTATATCCTAATGGCATCATATCAACGATGACCCTATAATATCCCGCTACGGTTTGCATGTACACTAGTTGTTCAGGCTCAATATCAGCGTAAAAATCCATAAGCCTTTGCAGGTCGGTATTATCCCATTCTTCTGTAGGCTTATCCATAATGGTATCAACAAGTGCCATATGTTTTTCGCCTTGTGAATCATTAAAGGCGTTCCAGTTTTGTCGGGCGTACTCGATGAAATCATCGAATTTCATTTTGCCAATCTGCGTTGTGTTCGGAATCCGCCCAGTCATTTTAATGGTTTTAGCAAAACCTAAATATAAGAGAATTTCATCATGTCGTTTTTCAAGCTGGTCGACCTTTTCCGAAATGGCATCATAGAAGTTAAATTTAGGATCATCACCAAAAGAGCGTATTTCCTTTGCAGAGAAACCTATTCCTATAAGGAGTTTAATTGCCCATATCCGTTCAATGTCTTTTTCATCGTAATCACGATATTTGTTTGAGGGGTTTCTGGTTTCAGCCACCGGAAGAAGCTTCTCTTTTTCATAGTAGCGTAGCATATCACGAGTTATGCCAAGGTTTTCAACAACCCATTTTACCGAATATCCCACGCGATCACCACCTTTCGCTCACATTATACACCTTGGAGTCACACCCAGGTCAATAGTTTTTTGAAACTTTTTTCTTTTTTAAAAAACTTTTCTTTGTTTACTGCAAACCAAATTTTGAGGGCGCCTTGCGCGGCGCCCTCGTGTAGTTTTGCTTTCTCTTCTGCAATCTCAGCTTTCACTCGCTCAATCATCTCGGCGAGTTTGATTTCGCATTGCTCTTTCGTTTCAGCGTAGACGTTGAATTTCTTTCGTTTGCCGCCGGGGAGTCTCGGGAAGAAGCTGCCTTCCCAGAGGTTGTCGTTGATTTGATACAGGCATCCCGTGCCGCTCTTGCGGATCTTTCTCGGAATGGGCTCGGGATGGGGCTCTGTGGGCGCACACGGAGCGTTTACGGGCAGTTTTGCCGTCTCCTCGGGCGTTTGCTCTGCCACGGGCATCTGCGCATTTGTGCCGCCGATTTTGCGGTCAATACTCACCGCCGCCTGCATCTGCATGGTGTCGGTCATGTGGCTGTAAATATCAAGTGTGGTTGCCGCTGACACGTGGCCTATCGTTGCCGACAGCGTTTTCACGTCCATGCCGTTTTCGAGCGCCATCGTAGCAAAGATATGGCGCAGATCGTGGAACCGCACGTGCTTGCATCCCGCCCGTTTGAGTAGGATCGACAGGATATCGCCGACGGACGTGGGATACCTCGGCACATCGGAATTTTGCGGTGACGGAAACATCCACCGAGAGTTGATCGTCTCCTTATACTTTTTCAGCACCTCCACCAGCGACGGCGGCAGTACCACCGTGCGGATGGAGCTTTTTGTTTTCGGCACGGAGATCTCGATCTTTCCGTTCACCGCACACGCCTGACGGACAATTTGAAGCTCGCCCGTATCGAAGTTTAGGTCGTCCCATTGCAGACCCATCAGCTCCCCTCGGCGCATTCCCGTACCGAGCTCCAGCAGGAATAGTTCGTAGTATCCGTCCTCTTTGGCTTGGGCGAGGAATCGCTGTAGTTCGTCCTTTGTCAGCGCCTGCATCTCACGCGCTTTCTTGGGCGGCAGTTTACAACCGATGGCGGGATTGACTCGTATCAGTCCTTCGGCCACCGCTTTTTCCAATGCCATACGACAGCTTGCGTGGCAGGCTCGCACCATGCGGTCGGACAGTCCGGGGCCGTATTTTTCAACGTACTGCTTTCGTCCGTTCCGCTTCAGCCGTGCGTAAAACTGTTGCAGGTCGTTCTGCGTCAGTTTGTTCAGCGGTATCTTGCCGATGTCGGGGATGATGTGGTCGTAGATTCGGTTCTCGTAGTTTTGCTGAGTCAGCGGTCGGATGGCGGGCTTTGAGTAGTTCTCGTACCAGAACTCCATCCAGTCGCCGAACAGCATATCCGGCTTGCACCGCGTGCTCGGCGGTCGGTATTCTTCTTTCAGTTTTTCAAGCTTCTCGGCGCACTCGGTCTTGGTGTGAGCGAGGACGTTTTTGGTGATCGGTAATCCCTTATCATCGTAGCCGACCACTACACGTCCTTCCCACCGTCCGTCACCTCGTTGTCTAAGCGTACCTTTCCCGTTTGCTCGTCTCTTTGCCATTTATCTCACTCCTTTATGATCAAGTCTTCCATGAATCCGCCGACGATGCCCGACGCTCGCTTTTGCATGTCGGTAGTCACGTGGGTGTAGGTGTCCAGCGTGAAGCTGGCGTTGGTGTGCCCGAGGATACGCGATAGCGTCTTGGCATCCACGCCGCCCGTCAGCGCGTGGGTGGCGAAGGTGTGCCGCAGATCGTGGAAGCGTATCAGCGGTAGTCCCGCTTGCCTGAGCAAGGTTTTCATACGGTTGTAGGGATACTCGGGATGCATCGCCTCCTCGGGTCTATAGATGTTCGGGAAGATCCATTCGCTCAGCGCTGTTTTCTTTCGCTCTCGCAGTATCTCAGCCGTGCTCGGCGGCAAGAGGATGTTCCGCATTCCCGTTTCGGTTTTGGTATCGCCCCAGGTCACGCCGCCGCCTTTCTTTCTCTTCACCGTCCGAGAGATCTTCAGCCGTCCCGTCGCTTCATCAAAGTCCGACCACCGCAGTCCGCAGATCTCACCGAGCCGCAGTCCCGTTGTAAGCTCGGTGTAGAAAAAGTCGCGCCACACCTCGTCCTGCATTGCCACGCTCATGAACTTTTCCAGCTGGGCTTCGGTGAGTATCTGCTTAGGTGCGTAATTGTTTTTCGGGATGGTCGTGCCGTCGGTGGGGTTCTTAACGATGAGCCGTTCTCTCACCGCCGCGTCCATGGCTTCGTGGAGCATCATGTGAACACTACGCACCGTGCTGTCGGCCAGCTCGTATCCGCGAAGAGGATGCGCCTCCCGCCGACCGCTCTTTTTGATTTTGTTATACATTCTCTGCACGTCGGCGGTGGTGATGAACGCCACCGGCTTATCGCCGAGGTAAGGTTTTACGTGTGTGCGGATCATTGAAGCGTAGCTATCCCAGGTGCTCTCGCGGATAGTGAAGATCATATACTGGTTGAGCCATCGGTCGAGCCACTCGCCGAGGGTCATCTTGCTGTCCTCTGTCAGCTCCACGCCGCGGTAGTCTTCGATACGCTGATGCAGTTTTTCAAGAATTTCCTTTTGCGTCTTGCCGTAGACGTAACGGAAGATCGGCTTGCCGTCACTCTTGTGACCGACGGTAATGCGCCCTTCCCATTGACCGCGCTTCTTCTGCCGAACCATTCCGTCTCCCGCAGGTCTTCTGTTTGCCA
>JAZQAQ010000223.1:0-7368 GCA_045545255.1 Eubacteriales bacterium
TGCCGTTGGTATCCAGCTTGATGGGATACCCCAGTGTCTTGATCTTCCGCAGAAGGTCGGGCAGCTCTCGGCGCATCAGCGGTTCACCGCCGGTGATCGCCACGCCGTCCAAAAGACCCTTGCGCTGCTGCAGGAAAGCGAGAAGCTCCTCCTCCCCCATCAGCGGTGCCGACGGTCTTGCCGCCAGGTCGAAATTATGGCAGAAGGGACAGCGAAAATTGCAGCCGCCGAGAAAGACGGTACACGCCGTCTTGCCCGGAAAATCCAATAGCGTCAGTTTCTGAAGTCCTTCGATCGTCATAGTTTCTCCTTCTTTTAGTGGTGCAGGTAATATTCTACACGATATAGGGGGGTCTTGTCAATAGAGAAATACAAGATATATTACAAATTATTTTTATTCACCACAATATCTTGTTATTTTGAATAAAATGCAAAAAAACGCCCAAAACCGCATAAAACCGCGGTTTTGAGCGTTTTTTGAAGTAAAATCAATGCCAATTTGGGTTGTTTATTGCACCAAAACGACTTCTATTTTCAGCATCTTTCCGGTGACGGGCTTGATGGGAACTGAAGGATCCATCTCTTTGCCGTCAACCTGCAGAATCTCGATGCGGTTGCAGGCGCCTTCGTCCTTCTGAATAAAATGAATATCATAGCTGCAGCCGCGGAATTGCTTGGTGATCCGGCAGTCCTTCCAGGAGGGAGGCAGGCAAGGACGCAGCAGCATTCCCTCAAACTCCGGCTGCAGTCCATAGACGAACCGAACCAGCGAATAAAGCAGCCACTGACCCGAAGCGGTACGCCAGCTCTGACCAGGCTTACCGGCGCGATAGCCGGTCTGCTCACCCAGATAGGAATTAAACATCGCGTAGGGCTCGCCGCAGGTCTCGTAATATTGATGATGGGCAGGCAGGATCTTATGCAAACCCTCCTCCACCTTATCGTTGCGATGCATCAGGCTATCCACCGCCAGCTTCCAGACAGATCCGTGGAGATAGACACCGCCGTTTTCATGCAGACCGGGGTATTTCTTTGCCATACTTTTAACGTGGGGCAAGCTTTCGGTATAGGGCGGCTTGCTGACCAAAAGACCCAGATCGGTGTTCAGTTCCCGCTCCAGAGTATCCATGGCTATGGTACGATGCGCCTCATCAAAGTCCGCCAGCACGCTCCAAAGCTGAGGCAGGGCAAACATAGAGCCTTCCTTGCATTCCTTGGCGCCGATGGGATAGCGCTCATCGGAGATGGCATAGAGATAACGGTCGCCGTCCCAACCGAACTGATTGACCCGGCTCTCCATCTCCCGGGCATAGCGGGCAGCGGTTTCAGCATCCTCTGCCTTCCCCAGCCATTCTGCCATCTGCGCCAGCATTTTAGCTGCACGGACAAAGGCGATGGACAACCACACGCTGACGCCCTTTCCGTCGATACCCACTTCTTTCATGGTATCGCACCAATCGCCGCCCCAGATACGAACCAGCCCGTCGTGACCGGTAAAATTCCATAAGAATTCCACCGAGCCCTTAACGTGCTCATAAACCGTACCGACAGCACCGTTATTATAGGGCACCTCTCTCAGCAGGAAGTTTTTATCCCCCAGCTCCTTGGTGATGGCATGGGCGGCAAAAACCATCCAGACCATATTATCAGAGAAGTTCTTATCCTGCACCTTGCCGTCCAGGAAGGTACGGGGTGCGTAGCCGTTTTCATACTGATAACTCATCACACGGCAAAGGCGATCCGCCGCCAACTCCGGCTGGAAGCAGCCCAGACATTCGGTATCGCTGGTCAGATCCCGGATTCCGTTATGACGGACTCTCGCCCAGCGGGAGCCCATATTGGTCTGATATTTCAGCCAGTCATTAAAAAGATCGTTCAGATCCTGCCATGGCGTCTGAATTTCAACGCCGCTGCAGATCTCCCGATGCTTTTTCACCATCTCTTCAAACTGCTCTTCCAGTTCTGCAGGGGTAAACTGCGGGATCTTGCCGGTTTCTCCTTCCACGCCGACGGTATAATAGAAGATCTTTTTCTCGCCGGGTGCTAAAGTAACGGTATTCTCCACCGCCAGGCAGATCTTCTCAGCAATGCAATCCGTACCGAAGCAGCCCATGTTTTCCATCATTGCCTTAGGCAGCAGTTTATTTCCATAGGGTCCGATAAAGGCGTTGCGCCGGGTATCAAAGCCGGTGACCGCATCGCAAGAGGTCAGGTATGCATAATGCAATCGGTTCTTTCCGGTATCAAGCTTGGAATAACCGGTTGCCACAACGCAGTTTTTCTCCTCGAGGAATTTTCCCCAGTTGGTTTCATAGCCCTGAGGTACATAGGTTCCGTCGATGGCAGTAGCATAATAAGGAACCACCTTTAGGGTCTTGGTCTCGCCGGATTCATTCCGAACCAGAACTCTCAGGCACTCCCGCTTCCCTTCGCCCGGAACAAAGAATCGGCATTCGGAGACGATCCCGTATTGCTTCTGCACGATATCAGTATAGCCGATTCCGTGGACGCAGCGGAAGTCCTCCAGCTTTTCCTGCACCGGCAGACCGGTCGCCAGCCAATAACGCTCACCGTCGGCGATATAGATGGCGCGATCGTCTACCACCTGGATCCGGCGCCCCATTTGATCCTGAGCAAGACCCTGACCGAAGCCCACCTGAGAAACAAAGGTAACGTATTCATCATTAAAAAAATAGTTATACCAATGACGGGGGGTATCACGGTCGGTGATAACAAAATTTTTATCCGAAAAATAGCCGTATTCTTTCATACCTTCTCCTTTAGGGTTTATTTGATATAATTATACCATTTTATTCCTTGGTTGTCTATAGAAAAAGAGGTATCTTGCGATACCCCTTTTCCTTATTCTTTGTAAAAGACCTCCTGCAGGTCATCATAATAGTGCTCTTGATCGTGGTGCAGGAAGCAGGGCTTGGAGAAGGTCCACCAACGCTGCATCACAGGGCTTTCGTCCATCCGCTTCATATCCGCCTCGTAATCGGTGCCGGTATACTCATAATAAGTAAAGACCTCTGCACCTTTCAGAGAGATGGAATAATGATGGATATGGCAGGACTCCAAAAGCTCCATCAGCTCCGGCCAAGGCTCCGCGTGGAGGCGGATATAATCCTCTACCTTCTCCGGCTTGAGATTGGAATACAGTGTAAACCGCTTCATCGCATTATACCGCGCAGTAACCGGTCACATAGTAGCCCAGATTATGCCGACGGTCCAGACGACCGAAGCTGGCACAGACTGCAATATCGCTCTCCAGCTCCAGAGAATACTGACCGAAGGGGATCTGATACTCCTCCTCGCAGATGGGCAGGTCGGTACGGATGCAGATGACCCGCTCAGCAGGGACGGTCAGATGCAAGCCCTTGACGGGTGCCTTATCCTCAAAGTACAGATTGACGATGATGTGGGCGTCCTGCTCATTACGGTTGGTGATCATCAGTGCCTCGTGTCCGGGCAGGGTCATATCATCACCGTTACCGGGGAGATCGCCGTCAACGAACATATAATGCTTATATCCGATTTCATTCATTGCTCTTACCTCTTACAGATCCTTCATAAAGTAGTCAAACAGCTTGGGAGACAGGGGCTCGCAGCCGTCCTCGGTGATGACGAAGCCGGTCTCGATACGGCCGCCGTGGAGCTCGGGATGACCAAAGAAGCTGACGTCGATATTGACGATCATACCCGGAGCCAGCTTAAAGTCACCGTTGGGACCAAAGAAGGGAGCTTCTGCTTCCATCAGACCCATAGAATGAGCGAAGGGGCAGACGATGTACTGGGAAAGACCGTGCTTTTCATAATACAGACGGCCGGGCTCATCGATCTCGCGACCGGTCATACCGGGCTTGAGCATCGCGTGGGTCAGACGGAAGGCTTCACGCATATGGTTGAGCAGTTCCTTCTGACGGGGAGTGTATTCGCCGTTAACGGGGATGGTATCACCGAAGGTACCGGCATAGCCGTTGATACGGGGAGCGATACCGATCATTACCAGCTCGCCATCCTCCATCTTCTTATTGGTAGCAGTGGGAACGACTGCCTTTGCGCGGGCACCGGAGCCGACGATGGTGCTATAAGCAAAGCTATGAGCACCGTTGGCACGGCAGATGGCTTCACCTGCGGCGGCAACCTCATACTCATAAGCACCGGGCTTGATAGCTGCGATCATCTCTTCATAAGCGCGATCGCAAAGCTGTACGGACTCGGTGATCTGCTCAATTTCCCAAGCAGACTTATAAGCACGCATATCCTCATATTCCTCGGTAATATCCACCAGCTCGGAGCCTGCAAAGCCCTCTGCAACATCCAGATATACCTGATGAGGGATGGTGGTGGTACCGACGATACCGATCTTATTCAGTACAGTGCCCTCGGAACGCAGTTCCTCATTGAGCTGCTTGAAATCGATGATGGTGGCGTTGGGGTACTCTTCATCGGGTACCATAAATACGGGGAAGCAACGCACCTTGGTAACAGCAGAGTCCATCTTGGCGAAGGGCTCGGACTCGGGGCCGCCCAGCAGGATGGGTTCACCGTGGATGGGAACCAGTACGGCGCCCTTCTCAAACTGACCGCACCAGCCGGTCAGATACCAGCCGTTGGCAACGTTCAGCTCGTCGAAATAGACCAGAGCGGCATCCAGACCCTTATCAGCCAGGATCTTACGCACACCGGCCAGTCTTTGTTCGGTTTCTTTCATGTTGTAATAAGCCATTTGTTTTTTCTCCTTTTTATATTTTATGTTTTTAGAGTAAATTTCTTTCAGATCTCGCCGCCTGCAGAAGAGCAGATTTCGGATGATTTTTCTTTAATTTTTCAGCAGGCGGGCTTTGTGCCCGACAAGGGAAAATTGAGGAAAAGGCGTCGAAATATGCCGCCTGCAAGCGGTTTGAGATGAAAAAAAGTTACTCAAAGTTATCTTCGAGCGGATACATCGGACGACGGATCCGCTTGAGATTCATATCCTCCAGCCGCTCGGTGGATGCGCCCGGCGTAAATGCCAGAATCGCCCGCTCCGCTTCGGCTGCCAGCTCGGGGAACAGATACCCCAGCTTCACCACAACGATGTGGAATTTTTTATAGTCCAGATCAATAGACTCGAAAATATCCGGACGGCAGAGTGCCGCGCGGTTTTTGGTAATAACCACCGTCATATCGCCGCAGTCCAGAGTCGCGCTGGGACCGGCGTTATTATATTGGTAAGAAAGAATATCACCGCGATGGATCAGACGACCGGTAACGGTTGCCTTTTCTGCATCGGGAGAAAGGCTGCCGCCCACCGTCAGGGTCAGGGTATCGCCCAGCTCTGCCGCATAGCAGGCATCGCAGGCAGCAGCATCCATAATGCCTGCCAGCAAGACATTCTTTGCGCCCATCTCCTGCAACAGCTTAAGCATATAGGCGTGATCCCCCGCCGCACCGGCGGTGGTATTATCACCGGAATCGGAGATAAAGACCGTACTCTCCTTGGCATCCATCGCCAAGCGGATCGCCTCCGCAGGCTCCACCGCCTCGGTAAGAAATCCAAACTCGTGGCGCACCTCATAAAACCGCTTCGCCAGTTTTTGCGCACATTCCATTGCCAGTGCTGTATCCCATTCGTGGGTTACGAGGAAATTGGGTCCGTTATACGGCTCGTCTATCCAAGGCTGGCCATTGAAAACCTGAACACTCATCATACCGGGCAGCTTTTCCAGCTCCGCCGCCATCTCCATAATGCCCTTCATCGGCTCCAATGAGGTCTGCACCGCATCTCCGCAGATAATGACGTTGGCACGCGCCAACTGCGGGCGGGGCATAATCTTTTTATCAATACAATCGAAGAGCAAACGCATTGCCCGCTGCTCGGTCTCTTCGCGGTCGCAATGGGGAGCCGTACGATAACCGGTGACGCAGTTACAGAGTGCAGGGATCGCATCGCTGTTGTCTGCGTGGAAATCCATCGCCAACGAGATGGGAACATCATATCCCACCTTCTCCCGTACCAGCCGCAAGAGATACTCCTCTGCAGAGCCCAAGTTTTCCACGCACATTGCGCCATGGAGATACAGCCAGATTCCGTCCAGCCCCTCCGCGGGCAGCCGGTCGATCATCTCCCCTGCCAACCGCAGGAAATCCGCCTCCACCACAGCACCGCCGGGCAGCGCGTGGGCGTAAAGGGTGGGGACGATCTCGCACCCACGCGCCCGCAGCAAGTCCATCACCGCCACCTTCTCATACATCGCTTCATCAGCGGCATAATCGAAGTCCTCATAGCGGGTCAGCACCGGAGTCAGGCTGTTTCCTTCGCAGAGCATTGCTCCGATGGCTATCTTCATTTGCATCGCTCCTTTCATTTTTTGCAAACGTTTGCAAAATCATTTGAGAAAAAACACCGCACATTCCTATTAAATTGAACGAACGGTGTCTCCCTCTTCCAAAAAGGGTTCTAAGAAAATATGCTCATACTTCCGATGATCGGAAGCGTCCAAACGTTTTAAAAGCTGCTCGCCTACCATCTGACCGATGGCGCTTTCCGGCTGACGGACAGAAGTGATCCTCTGCTGCCACCCATCATTTGCCATATGAATATCAAAACCGATGAGTGAGAGATCCTCGGGAACGCGCAGCCCGCTTTCGCGGATGGCTTGCATCGCTCCGTAGGTCATCTTCTCCGATGTGACATAAACGGCTGAAAATGGGGCTTTTTCCCGCTGCTCCAGCAATTTTTTCATCGCACGGTAGCCGGACTCCCGCTTATAGTCACCAAAAGTAACCAGCCGATCGTCCGTCTCCAGACCCTGCTCCGCCAAAGCGGCGCGATAGCCTGCAAGACGCTCAAAGCCGGTAGTCTCAGCCTCCGATCCGATGATGGCGGCGATCCGCTTATGCCCGTGGGAGACCAAATGCTCCACCGCCAAGCGGCTTGCCTTGCGGTTATCGATGGTGATCGCATCGATCCGCTTCAGGATCGGTACATTATCAATAAAAACCACCGGAATCTTACTGCCCAAAAACTGACGGACGGAGCTGCCGTCCAGCACCACCGTCGCCAAAACCAGCGCGTCTACTCTACGGGTATAAAGCATCTGCAGATGCTGCTGCTCCTTCTCAGCCTTTTCGTGGGTATCCGCAAGAATCAAAAGATAGCCCGCACCCGATACCACTCGATCAATTTCCTTCACAATGGTACCGAAAAAACGCTCCGCGATATCCGGCAAAACCACCGCAATGGTTCGGGTCGAGGATTTTTGCAAAGCACGGGCGATCTCATTGGGGCTATAGGAATACTTTTCCGCCAGCTCCAGCACCCGCTGCCGTGTCTCCTCCTTCCCCACCGGCTTGCCGTTGATGGCGCGGGAGAGGGGGGAA
>JAZQAQ010000224.1:0-3679 GCA_045545255.1 Eubacteriales bacterium
CGCTCTCGGTTATGAAAAAATCAGGTTTCTATGACGCGGTCGGTGCAGAATACTTCTGCGATCACATCGACAATGCATTGGAAATGGCATCCAAATTCTGATTAACAATTTTTTCTTTGAATTTTCACCTTCCGTCTCACCGATACTAACATTCGGAGGAAGCTTTATGAAATCCAAAGAGAAAAAAGATATTATCCCCTATTATTGCACCTTGCCGATGCTTCAGCCGGACCACAAAGTTCCGGAGAGCAAGGTAACAATTCCTCAGGATGATGATGTTAAAATTACCCGAGGGTGGAGTGAAGATTTAAAACTCTGAAAGTAAAGAGTCTGCGAGCAGACTCTTTACTTTTTTATTTAATTGTGATAGAATACCATCATCGAATTTTCGGAGGAATTACTATGGCGAAGAAAGGTTATAAAATGACAAAAGTGGAAATGTTCGATACTTTCATTCCCATCGTCTGCGTCTGCTGGGTTTTGGTGTTTTCTTACATTTCCTTGTTTGTCAAAAGCGGCGTACTGGCGATGATCACCGTAGTTCCCGTTTTCTTTTTGTACGGACTGTATCTGCTCGGCAGTGCAATCTACTGCTACAAAGAATTAGAGATTCTCAAGGAACTCGGACGTGATACTTATGAGATTGAAAAGAAATTCAGAAAAAATCCGCCCAAATTGAGTATCGCAAAAATCGGTGTCTCCGCAGGATGTATAATTGCCGGTATTTTACTTTGTGTTTTTTTATGAATAATGGGTAGAAAACAGTAAATATAATGAAGCCTCTGCTATGCAGAGGCTTCATTATATTATTCTACAGAAATTGTCTCATCTGAATGGTCAGCTGTTCTTCGAGATTAATCAGTCGTTTGCAGATGTCTTTGGACACTTCGTCTGCAGCTTTATATTGATTTAAATACCGATTCAAGGATTTGACGCCCATATTACAGCCGTCCGTCATCAGATCGGCGATCGTATGGTCAGACTCGTCTACCGCAAGTTTCACATTGGTTTTAATCCAAGACATTCCTTTGGCCATAGGGTTGGGCTCTTTGCCATCATCCTTGTACCGATCCAATAAATCCTGCAATTCACGGTCTAATTTTCCGTGCTCGTCCTTGCAATCGTTCAAAGCTGCTTCAAGCTTATCGGAATGAACATAAGGCAAGACATCCTCGATGGAGGAAACGCCCATCTTCACCCCTGCGTCGCATTCTCGTAATAATTTTATCGTATCCTGTTCAACCATAATAAAACACTCCCTTCGTATCTTATTATGGGTGATTCTTTTTGATTTATTTATTCTTCTCGATCATTGCAGCAAGTTTTTTCATTGATTGCAAATAACGGTCAAGGTATTGTTCTAAAGTGAAATCTTCATACACTGTGTAGTAACCGTCATAAAAACGAACCATACTTTCATCATTGGCGATTGCCATATCAGCATATGTCGCGCGAAGTTCTTCAGCAGTCTTCCCTTCTTTAATAGCGTGAATCTTACCGCCGGGTTCAGCACAAAGCTTTTGAGTGGCATATTCTGTCTTGGCAAGGTCACGTGTCACAATGTCCCAATCGATCGCGCCGTCAAACGGTATCACGTGAAGATCAAATCCTTTGATGGAATCGTGAATATGAACCGCACCCAAACGATCACCGTAACGATTGAGATAATCGTAAAGATACTCTGTGTTATATCCCATTCCAAGGTCATGACCGCTGTCGTAGCAAAAATGCACATTGGGGGTTTTAAAATGATCCATGGTATATATTAAGTGATCGGATGCGCGGGTGTTTTCAACACACAGATTGAAATTATGTTTTTCGGCACATTCCACGATCTTTGCATACCGCCGAAGACCGTTTTCACCGGGAGGTGCGATCTCGCTCCCGTAAGTAACGTGAGCCACACCGGTCATAACACCGAATTCCGCACACCGCTTGATCTGCTCACAATAGCTGTTCATAATCTCATCGCCACGCTCGTCATCCAGCCAAATCAAACTGGTGCCTCTGCTTGCGAGGTGTACATTTTCGACCGGAAAACCGATTTTCTGGCAATGACGAACACCATCTTCCAGTTCGCTATAGTCCAGAGCAATAAAATCAAAGCCGATCTTTTGGATCTGATCAATAACCTCATTCCGAGTCAAGTCGGTTCTTTTATCTAATCTGAATGTATAAGTACCAAGTTTCATTCGCATTGCCTCCATAATTTCATTTTTTTAAAAGTATACCATAGGCTTGAGTGAATTGCAAGGAAATGACATACTGCCAAGTGATATATTCTATCTTAATAAATGTCTTCTGTGAAGGTGATTTCACAGCCAATTGCCTTTTGGCACTCTGTCAAGCCCTCTCCAACGATTTCAACTGTGTGGTAATATGATTTTTGCGATTTAGATGCGGCACTTCCGGTGAGACCGTATTTCTCAGAGCCGTCATTTTCCTTTTCAAGAGGATAGATCGTATATTGATACCCGCTGCCGCCGGGATATTTATTGACCCAAGTAGGAATGATATCCACATCCGCAAACACCACTTTTCCATCGCTGTATTTATCAAATGTACAATAAAATAGGATACCGTCTTCCGTGTGTCCGCTCGGACAGCTTGATATACGCTCTCTTCTTTGATTGGAAACTGCATTTCCCAAAGAGTATATGCATACTGTCTGATGTGCACCATCTTTAGCAGTTAAAAGCTCCATCGGTTGTATAACATGGGGATGACCGCCCACAATCACATCAACACCTCGGTCACACAGCTCCTGAGCAATTTGGTTTTGATAGCGGTTTTCGGTTGTCTTATACTCATCTCCCCAGTGCAGATAGATGAAAGTCACTTCTGCTCCATCCTCTTTCATCGATGCCAGAACTTCTTCAATCTCATTATAGAACACATCAAGATGATCATAATTAAAAGAATTAAGCAGATTCGTATCTTTTTCTTTCACAGGGATGCCATTTACGGTTTTTAATCCCTTGTATCGGTCCGTTTCATATGTATAGGAAACCATACCAAATCGAATACCATTGACTTCTTGTACCGTATATCGCGGCGCATCTTCGCTCAAACGAGTCCCAACATAGGGAATGCCGTTTTCAATCAGTACCCTTTGTGTTCGCTCAAAGCCTCTGGTACCGGTATCGTAGCAATGGTTGTTTGCGGTCAGTACCATATCAAGACCCGAGGCCTTGATATCGTCCATTAAATCGTCCGGCGTATTGAATAACGGATACCCGTCGTAGGACTGGTATTGATTGGTTGCAAAGGTAGTCTCAAGATTTGCGACTGCAAAATCTGCCGCCGAATAAAAAGTATCAACTTCTTTGAAAAAAGCACTAAAATCCCATTCTTGCTTTCCGGGGACCTTTGCGCCGGTAAGCTGCGGGTCGTGAACCATAATATCTCCGGTACTCAAGATCGTGGCTGAAGATATCTTTACGGGAGCAGGCGGCTCAACAGGCTCAATAATTTCCGGTGTATCTGCCGAATGATCAGAATCATCCGGCAGATCAAACGGTGTCAGCACTCCGAAATAAATCAACGTTGCGATAACACCTACTATAATAACGAAGAGAGCAAAAGTTGACCAAAGCCATATGATGCATTTTTTAGACATTCTTCTTACCTTCATATTCATCTCCATATTTTTCGACATATTTTCTATATTATAGCATAA
>JAZQAQ010000225.1:0-37789 GCA_045545255.1 Eubacteriales bacterium
CCTTCGGGTCCTTGTAAATAATTATTCAAATGAAGCAAGTTGTTTTTCCAAGGCTGCAACGTACTCTTCCATCGTGATGCCGAGATTATAGATCTCTTCCGCCACCTCAAGACCGACATAACGATAATGCCACGGCTCATAGCTATAACCCGTAATATCCTCGTCACCATTAGGGTAACGGAGAATAAAGCCATATTCGTGGGCGTGGGCAGAAAACCATTTAAATTCTTCCGTCGTGTCGTAAGCCTCGTGCAAGCAAGCATATTTATTAACGATCTCCGGTATACAGACATCCGCTGCCAATCCCGTGTGATGCTCGCTGGCACCGGGAGGAGCATAATACTGGTTCGTTCTACGGATCGCTTCCTCTTTAGAATAACCCTTCCCTTCCCAGTATTCAATTTTGCCGTAATATTTATTGTACTGTCTTGTATAAGATCGATATCCGGAGTACATAGTATAGCTGTAACCGGCTTTTTTACCGGCGTTGATCAACTTCCGCAGCGCATCGGCACAAGTTTGATTCAGTTTGTCAGAACCGGAATAGGTTACGAGATTACTGGGAGAATAATCCTTTGAAAGGACATTATCACGATTAACCAAAAGCATAAACGGATCGTTTAAAATGGCTTCGATTTCTTCCTTCGTTCTCTCTTTCAGTTTAATGCCGCTGATATTGAAAACCGGCTTGTCCTCCGGCTCTTTCTCCGAGGGAGTTGTGTCTGGTTTATCATTGGACGGCTCGTCCTCGGAAGGCTTATCGGTTGACGGTTTATCTTCCTCCGGCTTGTCCGTAGCAGGCTCATTATTTTCATCATTATCTACTTCGGTTTTATCCGTTTCAGGTTGCTGCGCCGTGTTATTATCCGTCGCAGGCTCATCATCGGAAACTTGATCATCCGCAGTTTCAGATGAACCAACAGAAGAATCCTGCTCCTTCCCCTGCTCCCCCTCCGGTGCTTTCGCGCAAGACCAGATCAACGTAGAAATCAAGACTACCACGCAAATCAAAGCAAAAAACAATGTAATGGATCGTTTATTTTTCATTTTCTAACCCCCTATGAAAGGTAATAATTATGAACACAAAATGGAATTACTACAAAATCAAATGGACTGCATTTTTTGTGACGGTTTTTATTTTAGGACTTGGATTCACCGTAATCTACATGACGCGTCCGCGTGCGGATCACACACCGCCGCAAAGCAACGGCACGCAAATTTCAGACCAAGATAACAAGACGGGATATTATTCCAACCAAGCCTTTGGTGATCTGATTGAGACCACATTATCAGAACTGAACTTCATTGAAGATATCCGATTCAGCGGAAAAAGCGAAGGTCATTTTTCTCTCACAGGTACCTTTTCGAATCCCAAGCGTCTGGTCGCAGTTTGCCCGGAGCTTGAATCCTTTGCAATCGTACTAAATGCGCTCAAAGGCGAAGCGGTCACCATCAACGGTCATATTGGAGAAAATGCATACGGGAACGGTTGCTTTATTGCAGACACCATCACCTTTTCCGATCACACACTTCCCGCAGGGATCGCCACATCATATATCGAGAAATATACCGGACTCAATGATCTTTTGGAAGTCCCCGTCCACCAAATCTCTCTCACAGAACGCGGGATCACCTTTGCAAAAGCGATTCCGACCGCTATTCAAATTGCCGTGTATAAGTAGTGCTTGATTTCACCTTTGGAATAAAACGAACCAGCAAGACATTGATTGCAGCAAAGATGCCTACGATCACAGCCAACTGCCAATGATCAAGTTTATACATCGAAATGAACGGCAGCGGCAAAATAGCACCCGCCTCCAGAAGAATCATAAAGAACGTCCAAGCCACTGATACGCCAAAGCGATAATTCCCCTTACTGAGCTTTTGCAATAAATGAGCAGATGCAGTCATCATCACCGCATAGGCGATAAAGACAAGCGCAACAGAGACGTGACCGGCAACAGGGCGGAAAATGGTAATAATCGTGTTATCCGCGAAGCTGAGATATCCCTCTTCTTCCACAATACAAGGTCCGTTAAATAGCCCGTTTCCTGCCACAACAAGGGTCATAAGTAAGAGATAAACTCCCATCAAAGCGGCAGGAGCTATTCCAAACCCAAAGCTAAAGGAATATCCCTGTTCTACGCGATGATTTTTAAAGAACGTCGAACGAACCACCAGCAGACGCACCACGCAAAGAATTGCAAGAAATACCAGTCCGACCATACTGCGAAAGAATACCGTATTATAATAATAATCCACACTGAAAGTTACGCGAAAGAGCAATACGATCGCGGCGCAATAGAAAACTGTAGTGATAATTCCGAGAAAGAACATCCCCCATCGGATTTTGATCTGCAGTTTTTTTTCGAGGAAAAGATAAATACCCAAAAAGCCGGCAATAAGAACAGCCAGAGCCGCCACATAGGATAGAAGAACCGAGCTCATACCGTCCCCTCCTTTTTCTTTTTAAAGGGCAACGGCAACGTGATATAAGCAACAATTAAATTGAAAACCAGTACTGCCGCAATAAACGCATAGGTAACATAAATATTGGCAAAAATCAGCATTACCGCAAACATCAGGAAATAAGAAATCGCGATAGCGGAGCCGGCAAATCGTTGCTTTTCCATAAATAATTGATGTCCTACGGTGGAGATCAAAATATAGATCAGTCCGCTGATCAACATTAAAAGTCCAAAAGCCAGAGACTGACTGATATCAATTTCTCCCAAATAGATCAACCCAAAAATCAGGCAGTTTTGCGCAAGCATAAATCCACATCCAAAGGTTAAACCTGCATAAGAGGACTTTTCGGCTCTCTGAGCAGTCTCGAAACTGATCGTCTTTAAAAACTCGGATCCGAGCCAAAACAGCAGCAATATAACGGCACCGCCTATATAAAGATAAGAATCCGCATCCGATTCGCCCGAGATGGTAACCGAAGATAAAAACATCTGGCCGATGATCAGCATTATAACCGCAACTGCAATCAATACAACGAAAAATGTACCAAAGCCATACATTACGGGAGAAAATGCCACTTCTTTACGCTTTTTCGAAAGAAAAAGTGCCAGCAATATTGCACAAGGAATCAACGCTCCCAAAAAGATAGCAGGCCAGACATAGCCGAGATTATTAATTAGATTTGTCATTTTATTATCAATCCTGTTTCAAAGTTAATTTTGCCGCAGAAAGAGTATTGCGAAGCAGCATAGTGATCGTCATTGGTCCGACCCCACCGGGTACAGGGGTGATATAAGAAGCTTTTTCAAAGCAGGAATCAAAATCCACATCGCCGCAAAGCTTCCCGTTTTCATCGCGATCCATCCCCACATCTATGACAACTGCACCCTCTTTGATCATATCACCGGTAATGAACTTTGCTTTACCGATGGCTACTACCAAAATATCCGCAGAGGCTGTCTTTTCAGCAAGATTCTTCGTTTTGGAATGGCAGATTTGCACAGTCCCGTTGGCGTGGAGCAGCAGCATTGCTTGCGGTTTTCCCACAATGTTGCTTCGACCCACAACAACACAATCCTTTCCTGCCACCTCAATGCCGCTGTACTCCAGCAATTTCATCACTCCCGCAGGAGTACAAGGCAGAAAATCGTATTGACCCAGCATAATCTTTCCGACATTTTGAATATGAAACGCATCCACATCCTTTTTCGGGTCAATGGCTGCGATTACCTTATTCTCATCCAGATGCTTGGGCAGCGGAAGCTGCACCAAAATTCCGTGGATCGCAGGATCGTTATTCAGTTTCTCGATCAAGTTCAAAAGATCGTCTTCGGAGGTATCTGCAGGCAACTCATAATTTTCCGAGTAAAAACCAACCTCCGCACAGGCTTTGATTTTATTACGGACATATACTTGGGATGCGCTGTCTTCCCCAACGATGATCACCGCAAGACCGGGCTGAACACCTGCCTCGATCAGCTTTTCAGTCTCTGCACGAATCTCGCCGCGCACAGCCTGAGCAATCATCTTACCGTCAATGATCTTCGCCATCTTCTTCAACCTCCTCTACGTTATCTATGGACTCTTCATCATTCATTGGTTCTGCCGCATAATCAAATTGCGGCTCATAAGAAGGAACTGTCTCAACCTCTGCCTTTACACGAGAAATCATCAACCGTTCCGGTCTTTTAATATAGACCAGAACAATCAATATGATCGCTACCAACGCAGCAGCGATTGCAAGCACCATATTGATCCGCAAACCAAAGATATGCAGGTTATATGCGCCGTCACGCAAGGGCTCCATCCAGGCGCGACCGATACCGTACCAAGCGGTATAAAGTAAAAAGAGTTCACCCTTGAATTTCCGCGAATCCATATAAGCAAAAATTGCAAGCAAGCCCAAAAGATTCCAAAGCGATTCATAAAGAAACAATGGATGTACATACTCGGCAATGCAATTTACACCAACACCCATTCTCCAAGGAAGCTCCGTCTGAACACCAAATACTTCCACATTTGCAAAATTACCCCAACGACCGATGATCTGACCGATCATAAATCCGATAGCCGCCAGATCCAGCATATTCAAAAAGGAGATCTTTTTAAACCTACAAACAAAGTACGCAGCAAGGCACCCGCCAAATATACCGCCATAAATAGCAAGTCCGCCGTTCCAGACTGCAATCATATCAAGCAGAGAATCAAAGGAACCTAAATCGCCCAATATGTACCACACACGGGCACCGATAAAGCCTGCAGGAAGGCTGACCAGAAGGACGTCCAGAATATGATCTCCCACCAGATCAAAGCGCTTTGCAAGGCGATCACAAACGAAAAACGCCGCCAAAATACCGACACAAATGATAATCGCATACCATTCGATGGTGATATTCTCCGTTATCTTGAATGCAGTAGGATTAATTGTAAATTCACCGACACCAAGGCCGGGAAACGATACTGTGTTAAAATCCATATTTACTCCTCCTTTACCGGATAGATCACCGAAAGACAGCTACGCTCCTCCGCAAACATCTTTTCGGCGCGCAAAACCAAATCTTTGGGCGAAATTTCCTGCAATGCTTCGATGGAGTCAAAGGTTTCCGCTCCGTTGAGATAGTTCCCAACCAAGCGGTTTGCCATACTGTAGGAACGATCGGTTTCCATCACAAGCGAACCGTACAATCCGTTGCGAATTGCGCGAAAACGTTCTTCGTCAATTCCATGTTCCTTCAATCGTGCGATGTGCTCAAAAGCACAGCGTTCGACCGCTTTAGGATCATCACTCTCGCCGTTGATGGCGCAAAATGAGAAATAGTCAGAGAGATCGTACCAGCAATCAAATTCATTATTGATCATTCCCGTCTCATACATTTCCTTGTAAAACGGAGAGGATTTTCCAAAAAGATACTCCAGCAGGATTTCCACTTCCATCTCTTTTTTGGAAAGCTCAAGCCCGCCGACATCCGTATCATTATCCTTAAAACCAAGGTGGAAAATGGGGCGAGAAACCAGCATTTCCTTTTCCACATACCTCTCGCCTGCCGCATCCGGCTCATCAATGGGCGTCGGTACAGTCTTCAAATCAGACGCTTCGGGGAAATAGCGATCAAGTGCCTTGAGCACCGTTTCTTTTTCCACATCGCCCACAACCGACATCACCAGATTGCCCGGATGATAGAAGGTATTATAGCAATCCATCAAAATCTCCGGAGTAAGAGAATAGATATCCTCTACAGTGCCGGCAATATCTCGGCGGATGGGATGCTGCTGATAAAGACCCTGGACCATTGTGAAATACCCCTGCCAGCCCGGCTCATCCTCATACATACGAATCTCTTGGGCAATGATCCCCTTTTCTTTTTCCACATTCTCATTCGTCAGATACGGATGGGTAACAAAAGAAAGCAAGACATCGAGGTTTTCTTCAAAATGATCACTGCACACAAAATAATAGGCAGTTTTATCATTGGAGGTATAGGCGTTTGCCTTCGCTCCGGTCTTGGCATAAAAGTCAAAGGCGTTGCCTTTCTCACCTTCAAAAAGCTTGTGTTCCAAAAAATGCGCAGTTCCGTTCGGCACTGTTACTTGCCTGCCGTCCGGTGCTGTAAAAGTATAGTTGATGGAACCGAATTTAGCGGAAATCATTGCTGCCTTTTGCGCCTTTCCGCGTTTTTTCATAAAATAAACCGTCAGTCCACTGGAGTGAATCATTTTTTCATATTCTTCACCGATGGCTGCGCAGGAATAAATCTTAGCCTCTGTCATTCCTCGTTATGAACTCCCTTCAATAAATAGACGGTATCCAGCTTGATTTCCCGAGCAACGGAGATAACATCCTCTCGGGATACCGCAGAAATCTCCTCAATCTCTTGCTCCGGAGTCTTCAGCTCACATCTCAAAGTACCGGACAGCATCAAGGATGCCAGCGCACTTTCGCTATCCTGAAAGCTGCGCATACTATCAATCAGATATACACGTGCATTCTCCATTTCTTCATCGGAGAAATCGCCTTTAGCTACTGCTTCCAGTTGCGCTTCGATCTCCTGATATGCCTCCTCATACTTTGAGGATTCCACACCGCTGGATACAAACATCACGTTTTTAAAGCGGTCAATGTTCGAAGAGCAATAATAACAAAGCGACAACCGCTCGCGTACATTCATAAATAACTTTGAAGTGGCACTTCCGCCATAGAGAACATTAAAAAGGCGGCAAGCAGCCCCGTTTTTCAAAGCAGCATCGCCAAGGCGAAATCCAAGGTTCAGCTTACTTTGATTAAGATCCATCGACTCAATCACTTCGTTAACCGCATCTTTGGCAGAGCAAATCATCGTCTGCGGCATCTCTCCGTCACGCGCCGAAAAGCTTTCAGCCAGACCGCCGAGGAAACGTTCACGGTCCTTGCCTACATAACTTATTACAACATAAGCCTCCGCCATCATTCGGCAGAAAAATGCATATAAAGATGCGGCATCAAAGGCTTTCACCATTTCCTGCGTACCCATTTCATTGATGCCGAAAGCCTCATCTGCACACATCAGTGCCTTGCAGCGATCCAAAGAGTAGACCTTTTTATCATTGAATAAGCCGGTGATCTTATCGGAGAGATTCACCTTTTCCTGCTCCACATAGTCAGCAGAAAAAGCGTCGTTTTCCACCAAAGGATGAAAGACCATTTCTTTGAAAAGAGAAATGACAGCTCCGCGGATATCCTCACCGTCAATGGCGTATTCGTTATCCAGATGCTTAAACGCAAAGGTCAAGATCTCCATTTCGCCCGCCTTGGAAGCATTGATGGAGAAAGATGCGCCATAATTTTTCGCCAGATATCGGCTGATCAGATCCATCTGCGGATATGCTTTACATCCGCGACTGATCACACCTGCCAACAGTGACATTCCCGCTGCATTCTCAACCGTCAGCGGCAATACAAAATCCACTGCCAGATAGCTTGTCTTAAATTGATCTGTTATTCCGTAATTACAGACCACCCCGCGACAGGGCTTTTCCTGAAAAAACTCCATACCTTGCTCCTTAATATGCGTAAGATTACATTATATTTTAACATAGATTTAAGCGAAAGAAAAGGTTTTTACACAGATTTTTATGAACAAACCGTAACAAAATAATTCTCCATACCCTTTATAATATTCTTTGCCAATTTTCGCACAATATCCTCACGACAAAGCATTTCATATTCCAAGGGATTGCAGACATATCCGGCCTCAACCAAAACGGCCGGATATCGCGTCTGACGGCAGACAAAAAGACTTTGACGCTTGCAACGCGCCTTCTTTTCTCCGATTCCGCTCCAAAGGGTATCCGCAATGCATTGCGCAAAAGATTCGGATATGGGAGAAGAATAAAGCATTAGTCCGCCGGATGCCGTAGTGAAATTCGAAGTCTCATTTACAGAATTATGATGCAGGGAAACAAATAGATCCGGTGCTTGACCGACCGTTGTTGCCACGCGTTGCTCCAAACTTACCGCTCGGTCACTTGATCGCATCATCAATACCGTAGCTCCGGCGGCCTCCAACTCTTCCTTTAAGCAACCGGCAAGAATCAAATTCAAATCACTCTCGGCAGGATATGCTCCCCCGCCCGGACTCAACGCGCCGCTATCTTCTCCACCGTGTCCTGCATCAAGCATAATGGTTTTTCCGGATAGCCCGCCCTGATGGAATCGAAGATGGACAATAATGCGATTTTTTTGTGGCAGAATTTCATAACCCGCAATTTTTCGCCCGCTTCTGGACTTCAGATGTACAGTACCGCCGCTTACCGATCTTTTAAACTCCAACTGAAGGTCATCCAAATTGGTGTCCAACTCAAAATCAGTCGTTCTTCCGGCTGCAAGTCTGATTTCCATTGTCAAGCCGTCGCAGTAAGACGAAAACCCAAACGCTTCCTTGGCAGAAATATTTAAAATCTCATAAGAATAGTTTGCAGCATCGTCTGCCATCACCTTTTCTGTACCAAGCAGTTCCTGCTCTACCCAATAGCCGTTTTCCAGAAGTGCACGTGTCCCCTCTTTTCCGACAACGGTTACATAGCACCCTTTGCGCAAGGGATCGTGGTCCATTTGAGAGCCATCTCTGCTTTCGTCAAAAATATACGCATCCTTTTGCAATATCATATTCTCGCGATATCCGTCGGCATATAGATGCAACGACAGATCAACAGGGGTTACGGTCTCTTTGCCGTTAATCGTTGCGATAAACCGAAATCCGTCAAGGGTCAGCTTGTCCCCTGCAGGGAAAGACGGAACCATCCATTTCCCTGAATAGGTCGTCTTTTTCTTTTCCGATGCCACAAGCGGAATAGATACCGCCCCATTGGTTAATATCACCGATGCGCCGGATGGTGCCTCCACTTGAAAGCGAATCGTTTCTCCCGCAGTGCGGTGCACTTCACCCGTAGGATAAGCGGTTTCAATCTCTAATTTTTGAGGTTGCGGCTTTACGGTGCGGGTGACACGAATTGATTTTACCGTCGAGCCGTCTCGCACCGTAATCGTATTTCCTCCGTTTCTTAACGGAATATACGCCGCAAACAGTCCATTGCCGTTCACAACCGCAGGAGTTCCGTTTACTGTAACATTGCTGCCTTTGGCAGTTCCGGTCACAGAGATATGAGAGGCGGTGAAAGATGCTCCGTTTTGCGGCGAAGTGATCTTCAATTCAGACGCTTTTTTCAGACTGATACATTCCACTTCAACATCCTCTTTATCAATGGTCGTTTTAATGCCGTTATAGTAATTTCGAATTGAATCCAAAGCACCCAACGGATTCTTGATCATTAAACCGTAGCGAAAAAAACAATGACCGGCATAGCTTCGTTTGGCAGAGGCATACCAAAGCTGATCCTCCATAACCGTACCGCGTTCCCAACCGATTTCATCGGTGCCCACCTTATATAACGCAATGCCAATATATAGTTTGGTTTTATTCTTGGTGCAAAGCTCATCCCACCAATCCACCAGAACGTCATACGGAGCGGCATCGTGCTCATCCGTCCAATAGATTTGGGGGCAAACATAGTCCAGCCAGCCTTGCTCCACCCATTTTTTGCTATCGGCAAAAATGGCCGCATAAGCATTCATCCCGCGGGTATCACTCCCCGCCGGATCGATCCATTTATTTGCCCAAATGCCAAAAGGGCTGATCCCGAATTGCACGTCTTTATTAATGGTTTTAATCAATGTATAGGTCGCTTCTACCAGCTGATTTACAGACTTTCGGCGGAAATCCTCAAGAGAAAGCCCTTGACCATACTTATCATAAGCGGCACTATCATCGAAGCCCGCAAGATCGTAGGGATAAAAATAATCGTCAAAATGAATACCATCGATATCATAGTTCCGCACCAGCTCTGCAACGCCGTCCAATATCAAGTTTCTCGCTTCGGGGAGCCCCGGATTATAATACACGCCCGATTTACAGGTTATGGTATATTCCGGGTGCACACAGGCAGGATTATCCGCAGAAAGTTTATCCCAGACCTTATCCCCATTTCCAATGCGGTATGGATTAATCCACGCGTGAAGCTCAATTTTTGCCTTGTGCGCAGCCTGCACAAAGTACTTCAACGGATCATATCCTTTATCGGGGGCAACCCCCTGCTTTCCGGAAAGATAAACGCTCCAGGGAAACACCTCTGACTTATAAAGAGCATCGCTCATAGGGCGAACCTGAAAAAATATCGTATTAATTCCTATCTTCTTACAATTAGCGATAATGGAATCAATTTCCGACTTCAGTTTTTCCGAAGAAAGACCCATATCCGACGGAAAATCCATATTTCCGATACTGGAAACCCAGCAAGCGCGCACCTCTCCTTTCACCTCTGCCTCGATCCTGCGGCAGCCAATAAAAGAGAAGGCATTCATAAATGAAAACGCAACGATCAATAAGATAGAAATTATTCTTTTCATATCAACAGCTCCTTTACTTTATCAATCCTCACGCCTTCATTCTATGCAAAAAGTCTTATACCGATGTATAAGACTTTTTATCAATTAAAACCGATCCGGTTCTGTATCCTCTTCTGTATAATCAAGAGCATCGTAAAGATCTAAAAATGATTGATAGACCCCGTTCTTTTTATATTCATACGCGATCTGATCATAAAACGCAATATCCTCATTCAGAATCAAATGGTGCTCACGTTTTCCATCAATAATGATGATCATTGAAAATTCGCTGATAGGGTGAGGCTCTGAAACAGACGCTATTCTGACAGGAAGATTGCGAATCTTCTCACAAACGCTCTCGATATCCGCAGGTTCGGTCACTGCTTTGCGCCGATAATAAGAACTCTTTCCGTCTTCATTATAATACTCACGCTGGATCTCAACGCTTTCTACTTCCTCCTGCGGAAGATAAAAGGTATCACGTTTTACTTTAAAACTGCAACCGGACACCAAGATCAAAACTGCAGCAAGGGAAATCAATAACCATCTTTTCATACCGTCTTCTCCTGCTCAAGTGCACCTTTGGAAGATGCACGCACCGCGCCGCTCACCGCATCCACCGTGCAATAATAAACCATATCGTTCAGCATAGAAATAAAGCGAATTTCATACTGCTCCAAGGCATTCGGTGAACTCAATTCAAGCTGAACATAATCATAATGAAATTCCTGATCTGTACTGAATGCACGGACACCGACAGCGATTGCCCGTTCACTGTCAATCGGCAGGGTTCCTGCATCAAATGCATTGCACTCCTTTACCATACGGTAAGGAGTCAACCCATCCTTGGCATAATTCGCATCGAAAAAACGCTCCACATGCCCTGTCTTGGAATCCACTTCCGCCACCTGAATATCGGAATATTTTGCATCCTTGGGAGCTTTATCGGAATAATACAGTCTAACAGTACCGTTTCCGTCAACATTCAGAATTAATTCCATCCCATACAGGGAAAGATCATTCTTCTTTTTATTCTTCAGATACTCCTTCATTGCTTCCGCAATGGTAACGGCGGTATTATTCGTCTTACCGAGACTGTCCTCACTTTGGAAAAAGTCGCCGATAATGGGGATGGCGCAAGATGACAAGGAAAACAGAGTCAATATTATCAATAATAATGCGATGGCTCTTCTTTTCATAGCGTCTCCTTATAAACTATACAAGTAATCAATTTCCTTTTTGGTCAATGCACGGTATTGACCTGCACGAAGGGTGCCGATGGAAAGAGCGGCAAGCTTGTCTCTCTTGAGCCGCAAGACCTCAAGTTCCAGCGCCTCACACATTTTACGAATCTCACGATTCTTGCCTTCATAGATCGTCAGATAGAATACGGTACGATCATCCTTGGATTCCAAAATCTCAATTTCTGCCGAGCGCGTGGTATAATCATCCTCCGCGATATAGATGCCGCGCTCAAAAGCCTTGATGTGCTCTCTGTTGATGGCACCCTTAACGATAACACGATAAGTCTTGGGAATATTGTTCTTGGGGTGGGTCAGCTTATTAGCCAAATCACCATCATTGGTCAAAAGGAGCAAGCCCTCGCTATCCTTATCCAGACGTCCCACGGGATACAGACGCACCCGCTCCTTTGCGATCAGATCTGCCACACATTTTCTCCCCTGCTCGTCACTCATCGTGGTAACATAGCCGCGGGGTTTATACAGCATCAGTGTCACCTTTTCCTTGGTAATGGGTTTGATAACCCGTCCGTCAATCCGAACAAGGTCTTTAACGCCGTCCGTCTTATCCCCCAATTGAACAGGACGACCGTTGAGGGTCACTCTCCCCGCTTCGATCATTGCCTCTGCTGCACGACGGGAGCAGACTCCGCAATCGGCGATATACTTTTGAATTCTCACTAATTTTTGTTGCATAATAATTTCCTTTATATTTATTTCTTTTATTGTACCTTTTATTTATCTTTTTTTCAAGAATATTCGGCGAAAAAATCGAAATAATCGCGTAATAAACAGTTCCTTTTTCACCGGCATGGTTACAGACTCCTCCAAAACCAGAGGACTTTCTCCTATTTTCACGCCATTTAACCGAAATTCCACCGTCCCCACAACATCACCGATTTCTTTATTTCCATAGATCATTGGACCCGCTACAACACTGCTGCTTATATCTTCATAATTCTGAAACAGCTCTGCTGCTACAAAATCACTGTTCACTGCCCGCACAGTACCGCCGCCTGCACACGGCAAATCAAAAGAAAAGCCGCCTTTTTCAGCCAATGTAACCGTCTTTAGAGTTGCAAACCATCTCTCGTAGGCGGATGTATGTATATTCCAATCATCCCGCCTGCCGAGTGTCACGCAAATAAGAGGAGCCTCTCTCCTTTTCGCAACTGTCACCAAACAGCGTCCCGCATCAATAGTATACCCTGTCTTTCCCCCTACACAATCAGGATAGAGTGAGAGCAGTCTATTATGGTTCACGATAACCTGATCTTTCACTGTATACCGCTTTGTAGCGGTAATTTTGCAAAATTCTTCGTTCTCCATCGCCTCTGCCATAATCAACGCCAGTTCATACGCCGTGGTGTAATGCCCCTCGGCAGATAACCCGTTCGGATTGGCAAAATGGGTATTTTCGAGCCCCATCACTCGCGCTTTATCGTTCATTTTTTCAATAAAAGCCTGCACATTTTCACCGCCGACATACCACGCCAGTGCAACTGCGCAATCGTTGGCAGATTGCAGCATCAGACCATAGAGAAGCTCCTCAACCGTATACTTCTCCCCGGCTTTAATATAAAGCGAGGATCCCTCCACTCCCGCCGCCTCGGCGGGAACTTTTACCTCCCCATCCAAAGAGACAGATTCCAACACAACCAGAGCGGTCATCACCTTGGTAGTACTTGCCATCGGAAGGCGCACCTCTTCGTTTTCACCTTCCAAAACAGTCTGTGTGCGCCCATCCATAATAAGAAATGCACCACCGCCCGCAGACATCGAAAACGGAAAAGAAAGCAACAAAGAAACTATTGAAATAAAAACCACTAATCTACGCACAAAAATCACCTGCCCTATTATACGGGCAGGTGACCAATATTTATGCGCATTATGATAATCAAAGCTCGTCCTTTTTATCTCGAACCAGCGCAGTGATCTTATCAACCATCTCCGGTACCAGATCAACCAGCTTATCCACTCCGGTGCTGCTTTCAGCAACGGGAAGCATACGGATATTCTCTCCCTTAACCACCAAGAAGCAGACAGGTGTCACTTTCACGCAACCGCCTGCGCCACCGCCAAAATGCTCATTCTGAGGATTTCCGCCGAAGCCGCTTCCGCCGCCTGCAAAGCCGCAAGTCACCTTTGAAATGGGAATCAACGTAATTTCGTCATTAATATGGATAGCATCACCGATTACGGTATCGACATCTACCAACTTACGAATCCCGTCCAGCGCACCGTTCAATACATTTTGAGCTTTATTCTCCATCTTTAACGCTCCTTTGAATAGTCTATCATTAGTATATCACGAAACTGTCGATAAATCAACATTATTTTCTTCTGCCGCCGGCTCCGCATTCAACACATCATCGAAGGTCTGCTGACCTTCTACCTCGTCGCCCGGCAGTTCCAAGCGAGGCAGTTCCGGCAACTGATCCAGCGACTGCAAACCAAAGCAACGAAGAAAATCGGTGGTTGTGCCATAAAGCCAAGGTCTGCCCGGAGCATCCAGTCTTCCCTTTTCTTCGATCAAGCCTTTTTCCACCAATGCGTTGATTCCGTAGAAGCAATCGACACCGCGAATCTGCTCCACATAGGCTTTGGTTACAGGTTGGTTATAAGCAACGATGGAAAGAATCTCCAAAGCCGCATTGGAAAGCGGCGTATTTCTCCGATGGTCCAACGCTTTTTTTGTAATCTCTCCGTAG
The DNA here is from genome assembly GCA_045545255.1 of Eubacteriales bacterium. GTDB lineage: Bacteria > Bacillota > Clostridia > Oscillospirales > QAKW01 > QAKW01. Next base: position 14,337 of record JAZQAQ010000225.1, read on the forward strand.
TAACGGGAAGAACACATTTGGTAAGAATTGTCCAGAGTTAAAATATCAAAACCGCGGTTTTCCTCGCGATAACTCTCGCGCAGTTCATCAATGATCATATCCAGGCGTTCCTGCTCAATCTCCAGCACCTCCGCCAGTTTGCGGCGTTCAATCGGTTCCCCGCTGGCGAAAAGGATGGATTCCACAGCACCGCTCATATAATTTAATTCCATAGTTTTCTCCTACTTCTCCTTCTTAAAGGTCAGATAAAGATCGTCGTCGCGGCTTTCCATCTCCACGTGCTTGGATTTAGAAAGCTCCAGCACCGCCAAAAATGTAGCAACGATTTCCGATCTGGATCGTGCAGATTTGAATAAACTGCGAAAACTGCAGGTGATCTGACGCTTCAATGTACGCAATACGCCGATGATACGAGCCGGCACACTCGCCACAGGATGCCCCACAATACCGGCAAAACTCTTTAGAGGCGGGGGCAACGCACGATTGCTGCGGCGGAGTACATTACGATACGCCTCGGTCAGCGCAGAGGTCTCATAAGTTAACTTATGCTTTTTATCAAACTCCAACTGCTCTGTTCGGCGCACATAAGTGATGCCCGCCTTTTCCCGATCTTTTCGCATTGCTTCAATAACTTTTTTATAGCGTTTATATTCAGCAAGTGCCTCCGCAAGGCTCATCCGCGGATCTTCCTCCTCGCTTTCCGCTTTGGGAAGAAGCATCCGAGACTTAATCAGCATCAACTGCGCAGCCATCTCGATAAATGCGCTGGAGACCTCAAGATCCATTTTCTTGAGGTCTTCGATATACTCCATATATTGCTCCAGAATCAACGAAATAGGGATATCGTAAATAGATACCTTATTTTTGGAGATCAGGTGCAAAAGCAGCTCCAGCGGTCCGTCAAAGACCTCCAGAGAAAACTTTAATTGTTCCATATAGTTCCCCTAAACCAAAAACCAAAATATAAGCGACCAAAGCTGCATCAGCAGATTAATCGTCAACTGCTGCACCGTACCAATGATACCGCCAAAAATATCGGGAATTCCGATATACCCCGGCAAAATCAAAAGTGCGATAAAAATCAATTGGACAACATTCCCGTGACGCGCCATAAAGGAGGCAAAACCGGGAGCAAAATAACTTACAATCCGAGAGCCGTCCAGAGGGTGGATCGGGATCAGATTAAACACTGCCAAACCGATGTTCAGCAATGTCATATAGTAAAAAAACATAATCAAAAAGCCGGGTAGTCTCCATACACTGAATAAAAACACCAGTAAGGAAGAGGCGATGCAAAGGATTAAATTGGAAATAGGTCCTGCAACGGCGGTAAACATCATTCCCTTGCGGGGATTTTCAAAATACATCGGATTGACCCGTACCGGCTTTGCCCAGCCGAAATGGGCAATGAGCATCACTATGAAGCCAAACACATCGATATGATGCAACGGATTCAGAGAAAGCCGTCCGTCCTGCTCGGGAGTAGGATCACCGAGTTTTGCCGCCACTCTCGCGTGGCAATATTCGTGCACCGTCAGTGAGATCAATACAGCAGGTACAAGATAGAGCAAATCATAAAGATACGGTACAATATTGACCATTATGTTATTCACGGTTATCTCCTTCAGCGATGAGAGTCATCTGCTGCACCAATTCATCACGCCCCAATTTTGTCTTGGAAGAAAAAGCAATGATCCGCTCGGGATGATAGTCTGCGTAGAGTTCTTCCAAAACCTTAATATTTTCAGCGACAGCAGTTTTAGAAAGCTTATCCGCCTTGGTAGCAACCACCCAATACGGGATCCCCGCCTGCTCCAAATAAGCAGCCATTTCCATATCGGCATCAGTGGGCTTATGACGCAGGTCCACCAAAGATACAGCCAGTTTTTTATCACCGTCAAAATTGAAATAAGCCTGCATAAAACGCGCCCACTTATCCTTTTCCGCTTGAGACACCCGAGCATAGCCGTAGCCGGGCAGATCGACCAAAAATAATTTCTTATCGATCTCATAGTAATTGATGGTCGCTGTTTTTCCGGGCTTTTCAGAGGTTCTCGCCATTGACTTGCGACCCAAAAGGCAATTAATCATCGAACTTTTGCCCACATTGGAACGCCCGCAGAACAGCACCTCCGGTAAACCGCTTTGAAACTGATTAGGGCGTACAGCCGAGATGCGAAGCTGTACCAATTGAAGATTTAAGCCCATACTTCTGCTCCTGTATCCTTCTTACCCGCTTTATGAGGCGGGCAGACGAAGGTCTTTCTTTTTTTATCCGAAATACCCAGTACGCCCTTCAGCACTTCATCGGCGTGGGCAACCGGAATAAATGTAATCCTCTCGCGCACAGCGGGATCTACTTTTTCAAGATCGGGCACATTATCCTTGGGGATATAAACCGTTGTAATGCCGTGCTTATATGCCGCCATAGATTTCTCCCGCAGCCCGCCGATGGGCAACACTCGACCGGTCAAGGTGATCTCGCCGGTCATCGCGATCTTATTACTTGCGGGGAGCTCGGTCAAGGCAGAGCACACCGCAGTCGCAATGGTAATACCCGCACTGGGTCCATCCTTAGGGACTGCGCCTTCGGGGAAATGAATGTGAAGATCTTTCGTTTTATAGAAATCATAGCTGACATTCATTCGGTCAGCCACACTGCGAAGATACGACACTGCCGTACGCGCGCTTTCTTTCATCACATCCCCCAGACTTCCCGTCAGTTCAAGCTTTCCGCTGCCTTCCAGCACCGAAACCTCAACAGTCAGCATTTCACCGCCAACCGCAGTCCAGGCAAGTCCGTTTACAATGCCGTAGCAATTCTCATCATAAAGGGGCTCATCCTTATATTTTTTGGGTCCCAGCAGATTTTCCAATTGCTGCACACCCACATTCATACTTTTCTGCCCGTTTTCCACAATCCTCAAAGCGGCCTTGCGCATAATCTTACCCACGCACCGCTCCAATTCACGGACACCGGATTCGCGGGTATAGCCATCGATCATCGTGCGAAGTGCAGCATCGTTAATCTTAACCTGAGCCGCCTTTAAGCCGTGCATCTTACGCTGCTTGGGTACCAGATATTGCTTGGCAATATGAAATTTTTCTTCATCCAGATAAGAGGAAAGCTCAATAACCTCCATACGATCCAGCAAAGGACGAGGAATGGTATCCAGCGTATTTGCAGTCATCATAAAGAAGGCTTGAGAAAGGTCCAGAGGGACCTCAAGATAATGGTCCACATAGTTGCAGTTTTGCTCACTATCCAAAACTTCAAGTAGGGCGGAAGCAGGATCTCCGCGCAGATCAGAGCACATTTTATCCACTTCATCCAGCAGAATCAGCGGATTGCTGCTGCCGGATTTAATGACCGCATCCGCGATCCGACCGGGCATCGCTCCGATATAGGTCTTGCGGTGACCGCGAATCTCCGCCTCATCGTGTACACCGCCGAGGCTGACACGCGCCAGCTTACGATTAGTCGCTGTAGCAATACTGCGAGCGATGGAAGTCTTACCGACGCCCGGAGGGCCGACCAAGCAAAGGATCTGCCCACCCACTGCATTCAAAGAGCGAACAGCAAGAAACTCCAAGACGCGCGTTTTCACTTCGTCCAGACCATAATGATCCTGCTCCAGGATTTCACGAGCGGATTTAATGTCGAGATTCTCCTCGGTGTAAATACCGAAAGGAACCTCCAGTACCAGATCGAGATAATTCCGAATGACCGCGCCTTCGTGGGACATCGGAGGCATCTTTGCCATCCGATCCACTTCTTTATTCAGTTTTTCCTTGATTTCGGCAGTGGTATTGAGATTTTCAATTTTATAGTAATAGCCGTCAATATCGTCGCCGTTTTCATTTTCGCCCAGCTCATCCTGAATCACCCGCATCTGCTCGTGGAGGTAGTAGTCACGCTGGTTCGCTTCGATAGATTCCCGCACACGTGCGTGGATTTCCTGCTCCATTTTCAGCACTTCAATCTCACGAACAAGAATTTCAAGCAAAGCTTCACAACGCTTAACAGGATCAAGTTGTTCCAAAAGTTCCTGTTTATGTTCGGGAGCAAAAAAGCATTGAGCAGTCATCAGATCTGCGCAACGACCCAGATCCTGCTCGGCAAAAAGCGCAGGCGAAAGCTCCTCGTTGATTTTGGGCAAGAGCGTCAGATAACTGCCGAACGTTTCTTTCAAGGTACGGAGTAATGCTTCTCGATTCGGCGCTTCGGCAGGTGCCTTAATCTCGGTAATGGGATAGACGATACCGATAAACATTCGAGACTTTTTCTCAGCCTTTAATAAATCACCGCGCGAGAGACCGCGAACGGATACCCGTACCGCCCCTTCCCCGACTCGCACCACTTGAGTAATCTTCGCAATGGTCACCACTCCGCAAAGGTCGCGAGGCGAAGGATCGTCGATCGAAAAATCCTTTTGAGCAGCAATGATAACGATGCCATCGTTCTTGGAAGCTGCATCTACCGCGCTGATAGACATTTCACGCACCACATCAAAGGACATTGTGGTCCCCGGCATCACGACGATGCCGCGAGATGCGATCAGCGGATGCTGCTGTAATGTATGTTCATTTTCAAAAATATTGATTTCTGCCATAGTTTCTCCTAAAATTTTTGCTGTTGGATATTTGGATTAATTATACTAAATTTTATATTAATAATCAAGCCCTTTTCTTAAAAGCACTGTAAAGGAAGTGTGAACAAAATTAAAAGACCGCCGAAGCGGTCTTTTATAAAGTTATCTTAATTCAAGGTATTCGCCGTCAGCACCGTTTAAGCGGATATCCTCCAGCGTTGTTGCGATCTTGGGTGCACCGATATAATCCCGCGTCGCAGTGGGTGCGCACCATACCACCGCATTCTGAATAATTCTACGAACATAGGGATTTTGGAAAGCGCCATTGGTTTCGTGACCGGGCTGGAAGTAAAAGATCTTACCATAACCACGGGTATAGGTGATACCGCTGCGGAATACTTCCCCGATATCAAACCAGCCTTGAAAGACAACATCGTCGGGCTTGGCGATATCAAAGAACTCTCCGTAACACTCCTCGATCCCCAATTCAAAATGTTCGGGAATCCCTGCGGCAATGGGGTGAGCAGGATTCACCGTAAAAATCCGCTCATACGCTTTATCTACCCATTTAAGGGAGCAGGTAGTACCGTTGATCTTTTTGAAAATCTTGGAATAGTGAGCCGAGTGAAGACCGATAAAGCCCATCCCCTGCATTATACGCGTATAGACGCGATCAACAATCGCATCGTCCACATCCTTATGTCCGCAATGCGCCCACCAGATCAATACATCGGTATCATCAAGAATTTCTTGGGTCAAGCCGTGTTCCGGCTGATCTTGCCAAGCGGTACGGACCAGCACTTGATCTTCGCCAAGCTCGCGCACAATTTCAGCGACAGTTTCGTGCAACCCCTTGGGATGCGTATCAAACGCTTCTTGCTTGAATCTTTTAGATTCCGGATTCTCGTGTCTATACTCGTTCCAGACTGTAACTTTGATCATAGTAATCCCCCTCAATTCTTGCATTTCTTTGGAATCAATTATACTATGAATTTTCGTTCATTGCAACGATTTTCCCCAAATTCGATAAAAAAGTGCGCCAGACGAAATGCACCTACACCATAATAAAGACAAAGGATAATCCCTTCAATATGGTGGAATGCAGAGATCGCAACTCCGGACCAGACGGAGAGATACGGGTATTCTGCCATTGCGAAAGCGCCATCTCCCAAAGCGAGAAAAGCCGCAAATCCAAAAGGAATCAATAAGACCCCCAATGCCAACGGTGCCGCACGATAGTCTTTTCCGAGACTTAAGGGCTCTATAAGAGCCAAAAGATAAAAGATCAAAATATCCGCCCAACTCCCGACTGCCGGAAGACTCCTCTGCCATCGCATACCGGGTAATGTCGCGATCAGCATCACAATGAAAACAACTAAAAATGCAGTCATCCACCAACCCGAAACTCGCTCGACCTCTTCTTTTGGTGCAGACACTGCAAATATTGCAACCGCCGGAAGCAAGCAAAGTAACATCACCAACCCTTTTCCGCCAAAGACTCCGACACTGACTGTCAACCCAACAATAACAGCGGAGACTGTGGCAGTAAATCCATTGAAAAATCTATGGATTTTCATATGATTCAAGCGATAGAACACAACGCCTATCGGAATCAACAGAAGTACAGCAACAAAAGAAATATCGCGAAGGATAAACCAACCGAACGCTGCCGTTTCCGCCATCAAAAGCAGTGCACTACGGAATAATCTCATATTCCCCCTCCCCTCTTATCAAAACTCTGTTGCCTTTCCCGTTCATCAAATCACGAATCGTTTGTACTTTATTGAGAAGTTTTCCGCTTTTGGCAAGATCGGCAGAAAGTACTGCTCCCTCCCCGTCAAATATTTCACCTGCGTCCTGACCGAACGCAAAAAACACCGGCAGATCCATCTGATCATTTTTCAAAAGTTGATAATGTTCTATCGTCTTTTGAACCAAAAAGCTATGATTCTTACTGCTCAAAACTAAAACCGATGCATCGTTGACAAAAAGGTTCTCACCAACAGTCAGCCTTGCATTTTCTATGCACTCTTCGATCGAATTGCCTTCGGAAACTATAATTCTCCTGCTACGACCGATCGGCTCATCCAAAGATGGATCATACAGTTCAAAGGTTGCTTTAAGTGTCCCATCCTCTTCATCCAATGCGAACCCCGCCACCTGCCCGATCGCACGAAGATCGCGGCGCGGAATCGCAAAAGAGCCGCAGATCGCAAAAATCAGCAACACCATAATCGCCGCGTATTTTGAAATCAAAAGTTTCATTTTTGCCTCCTTTTATCCGCGGTAAAGCGATCCTGTCGCCACTTCATCCCCCAATAAGGCACGCGAAAAAACGTATCCTGATAGCCGCTTTTATGACCGAGGGTATAAAGGAACGGAACGCTCATTGAATGAATATTTGAAAGATGGAGAAGCATTGCCACAGCGGTAAGAGCAAGACCGGGCAGACCAAAAACAGCGCCCATCAGAATAGATGCGAGCCGCAGATAAAACACCGGTCCTTTAAGGTCTTTTACCATCAAACCTGTTACCCCTGAAAAAGCAACAATAATTACCATCGGTGTAGACACAATATTGCTGGTCACGGCAGCATCACCCAAAATCACAGCACCAACAATATTTAACGCAAGTCCAAGCCCTGCCGGCATACGCGTCCCTGTCTCACGCAAAATCTCAAAGGCGAAAAAGAGAAGAAGCATTTCCGTAACGGTCCGAATGGGAACTCCCTCGGATGAAGCTAAAACCGTATATAGCCAATGGACGGGCAGGACACCCGGATCAAAATTCACCACCGCCAAATAAAACCCGGGCAAAAACGCAGCGATCAAGAATCCGAAGAATCGCAAAATGCGTCCGATATTGGCATAAAGATAGCTTTGATAGTAATCGTCAGGACTTTGAAATGCCTCTGCAAAAATATAAGGCAAGGTGATTGCGACGGGTGATCCGTCCAGAATAACTCCGATTCTTCCCTCCAGCAGCTTGGAGGCAAGCACATCCGGTCTGGAGGTTTTGCCGACTGTTTTAAAGATGGAATAAGGGCAGTCTCGTATCAGCTCTCCCAAAACATTTCCGTCCGGAACGAAATCAATATTAACCGACTCCAAGCGTTTTTTCAATTTTTTTACCAATTCCGGACGGACAATTCCCTCAAGGTAGCAGATCACTAATTTATTGTTGCATCGCTTTCCCACTGTCATAAATTCACTTTTCAAATTTGGGGTGGCAATCCGCTTCTTTAGTAATCCGAGATTTCCCATAATATTTTCATTAAAACCGTCTTGAGGACCCAGCAAAGAGATCTCGGTCTCCGGAATATCATTTCCGCGCTTGGGCATCCCTTTTGTATCGATAATGATGCAGCGTGGCTCATCGCCGACCAACACAACGCAGTCTCCTGCACCAATCTGATTCATCGCCTTTTGAAGATCTTCCGATATTTCAACACTATGATTGCCGACACCGCCTGCAAGTGCACCGTCAATGGTAGGCTCAAAATCATTAACAGCAAGACTCAAAAGCACATCCCGATCAGTCACATCACTGTTTACCATCGCACCGGAAAGCATTGCCGCAATTCGCAAGTTCGGATGATGGGAATTACGGATCATCTTGACTTTAAATGTATCGTCTCTGTCAAATGCATTCCGAAACAACTGAAGATTTGCTTCAAAATCCTTTTTAAATTCCATTATTTGTCACCCTTTCTGACTTATTATCGGCAGGAGAACAAAAAAATATCCCTCCGCATTTGCGGAGGGATACTGAATATTAAATTATTTGCCGTGCTTTTTGTCGATCATTCTGGAGAAGATCTTGATAATCTCAACAATGGGAATAATACAGATCGCCAGTGCCATAGCAATACCGTACTCGGTCATATCCAGATGAGCAAGATTGAAGGCTTTTGCAAGGAAATCCACTTCGATAACCAGAGTGGTCATCAGGAAAGAAAGAATTCCTGCGCCCCAGAGCCACATATTCTGGTTCTTCATCGTAAAGATGGAGCCGTGCAGAGAGCGCATATTGAAAGAATGGAAGATTTCAGCCATAGAAAGGGTCAGGAATGCCATACTGGTGCCAAGATCAGCGGCATTATAGAGACCGGCAGCAATAGCATCTGCGTGGTGCAGATCGGCCAGCCAATAACGACCTACGACATAAGATGCAAGAGTGATCAAGGTAACGAAGAAGCCCTGATAGCCTACCGCGAAGCCAAGACCGCCCGCAAAGATTCCTTCCTTTGAATCACGGGGAGCGCGCTTCATCACACCGGCCTCCGGCTTTTCCATACCCAAAGCAAGGGCAGGGAAACAGTCGGTGATCAGGTTGATCCAGAGCAGATGAACGGGCTGGAAGATGGTCCACCCAAAGAGAGTGGCAAAAAAGATGGTCAGAACCTCGGAGAGGTTGGATGCCAGCAGGAACTGGATTGCCTTACGAATATTATCATAAATACGGCGACCCTCTGCAGCAGCAGAAACGATGGTAGCAAAGTTATCATCTGCCAGAATCATATCTGCCACATTCTTGGTAACATCCGTACCGGTAATACCCATACCGACACCGATATCTGCATTCTTAATGGAAGGTGCATCGTTGACGCCGTCACCGGTCATAGCAGTAACCTTGCCCAGCTTACGCCAAGCGTTAACGATACGGGTCTTATGCTCGGGCTGTACGCGGGCATAAACGGAATACTGAGTCACTTTGTTCTCAAATTCCTCATCGGAGATTTCATCCAGCTCAGCGCCGGTGATCGCCTGGTCTGCAGACTCAATAATGCCAAGCTGCATCGCAATAGCCACAGCGGTATCTCTATGGTCACCGGTAATCATAACCGCACGGATGCCTGCCTCGCGGCATTCGTCAATAGCGGGCTTGACTTCGGGACGAACCGGATCAATCATACCAACCAGACCGATAAAGCAAAGATCGCATTCAACAGTCGCAGGCTCATAAACAGCGGGTTCTGCATCCAGATTCTTGCGAGCGACGGAGAGTACACGCAGTGCCTTATCAGCCATCGCCTTATTAGCCGCGAGGATCTCTGCAGTAATTTCAGCCGTCATTTCAACTTCCTGACCGTTGATCAGAGCCTTGGTACATCTCTTGAGAACTTCATCGGGAGCACCCTTGGTAAACTGAATCAATGCACCTGCCTGATCCTTATGAACAGTGGACATCATCTTACGACCGGAATCGAAAGGTACCTCACCCACACGAACAAGCTCATTTTTCTGAACATTCTTATTCAAACCAAGCTTATAGGCATAATTAACCAGAGCACATTCGGTAGGCTCACCAATTGCTTCGCCTGCTTCTTCATCCATCTCTGCATCAGAGCAAAGGGACATCGCATTAGCAAGAAGATTTTCATCTTCACCGTAATGCTCCACAACGGTCATTTTGTTTTGAGTCAAAGTACCCGTCTTATCAGAGCAGATGATCTGGGTACAGCCCAAAGTCTCAACAGCAGTCAGCTTGCGGATGATCGCATTTCTCTTGGACATATTGGTGACGCCAATGGAAAGCACAATGGTAACGACCGTCGCAAGACCTTCGGGAATGGCTGCAACAGCCAAGGAAATTGCAATCATAAAGGTATCGAGCAAAACTTCACCGGAGAATTCCCCTGCCGCCAGAGCACGGAAGAGGTTTACACCAAAGATGATTACACAGATACCGATAACGAGATAGGTCAGAATCTTGCTCAAACCTGCAAGCTTCATCTGCAGGGGGGTCTTACCTTCCTCTGCTTGAGCGAGAGCATCGGCGATCTTACCCATTTCAGTATCCATACCGGTGCCGACTACAACAGCAGTACCGCGCCCATATACGACAGTGCTGCCCATAAAGACCATATTTTTACGATCACCCAATGCAACATCACCGTTTGCACCGGCAGCCAGTGCGCCGCTTTCCTTGGTTACGGGTACAGACTCACCCGTCAGAGCAGCTTCTTCGATCTTCATACTGGCACACTTAATGATCCGTGCATCAGCAGGAACAGCGTCACCGGCTTCCAAAACAATAATATCACCGGGAACCAATTCTTCGCTACGCACGGTGATCTGATGCCCGTCACGAATCACTTTGGAAGTTGCTGCAGCGATTTCCTGCAACGCTTCAATTGCTTTTTCTGCTTTGCTCTCCTGAAAAACGCCCAAAATGGCATTGATCAGTACAACCGCCATAATGATAATTACGTCAGAGGGAAACTCCTTCTCCCAAACTGCCATAAAAGCAGAGATCAGCGCAGCAACGATCAAAATAATAGTCATCGGCTCAGCCAACTGCTTCATAAAGCGGTGGAACATACTCTCTTTTTTACCCTCGGCCAATTTATTGGGGCCGACGGTTTCCAGACGATGCTGTGCTTCCGCTGCAGATAAGCCCTCTTCCGAGCTGTTCTGCGCATCAAGAACCTCTTGTACTTCAGACAAATACTCTTTCATTGTTTATCCTCCATAATATTTTAAGGATAGTTTGCACAGTTTTGTGATAAAAAAAGACTTATCTGCCCTGAAAGCAGATAAGTCTCGTCATTCCATATAAAGCCAGAAGACGCTTCGCCTTCAAGATGTTGGCTTCATCACACAAAATTGTGTTGACTACTCCCTTAACTTGGTTAGTAGTTTAGCACATATTTCCGTTTTTGTCAATGTTTTTTCAAAAAAGCGATTAAATTTAACCAATCTTCGCGGCTAAAATAATGTTCACCGTTTCGGTATGAATAACCGACACGGCCTTCGTGCAACCGATCGCCGGGAATCGGCAGACGATCCTCACAAATCAAACCGGAATATACACAGTTCAAAAATTCCGAGTCAGGATCTGCCCATAAATCCTCTTTTGCGCTGGCAACGTGAACCAATCGCGGTGCAATGCAGGCTAAAAGAAAATGCTGATCAAAGGGCATCTCCTTTTCTTTATCGGCATAGTGACAATAATTTTTGCAGAACCAGAAAGGAAATTTATCGCAGATCTTGGCAACGGTTTCTCCACCCTTTCCGCGTGAAAGAGCGGCACCGGTACAGCCGGAGTCATTGGAATGACCGCAGCAGAAACGCGCATCGGTGGCTGCTGCAAGCAGTGCGGTCTTACCCAGCCGAGAGTGACCTGCTACAATAGCGCGTGAATGATCCAGGCAATCGATGGTCTCAGCAAAATCCAATACACGTTGAGCCGCCCACGCCCACATCGCTATTTTTCCGGGATCGGAGGGCTGTCGATTCCCATCATCGAAGAGTACTCCGGCTAATCCGTCTGTGAAATCGCCGTCATCGGAGGTGATATCCTTATAACAAAAAGAAAACACTGCATAGCCGTGATCGATCAGCTCCTCGGTAGGCATATAACGATCGGGCACTTCGGGGCGAAAATTAATATGAATAAAGAACGGATGAGGCCCATTGGTAACGGGAAGCACATAGTTGATCGGAAAGGAAAATTCCTTTACACCGAATCTCGCTGTCAGAATTGCTTGATTCCAAGTAGCTTTTCCGGCGCAAAAGCGCTTCAAAATATGTTCCTCCGTTGTCCACGTCAGAGTATCGGGCTTTGGCGGGAGATAACCGTATACCTCCCGTTGCAAAATCTCAATCATCTCATCCCGACTCTTCAAAGGTGGCAAATCACGTTCTTTTAATAAATCTTGCAGCATTTGATTTCTCCTTACAAATATTTTGATAAAACCTCAGCCGGAACATCCTCCGTTTCGGGCAATTTGATAGCATCATATCCAAGCACCGCATTGATTGCAATCGGTCCCAAAAAACGTTTACGCAACGTTCCATTCGGAGAATTCAAAAGGTGCTGGGAATAAAAGAGGGTGATTCCGTTTTTCCGGTCCACTAAATGGAACATTCCTGCTGCACTTCCCCATCCAAAATCAGTGCTAATACCTTTGATAGGCGCGCGGGTACCAAGACCATAGCCGTGGGTGGTATGCCAGAAATAAGGACGAGTTTGCTCATTCAACTGATCAGTTTCCATCATATCGACGGTTTCTTTTTTCAGGATCACATCACCGATCCGTAGTGCTTCCAAGAATTTCATATAATCCGAGACAGTAGAAATACCGCCTGCACCGCCGCTTTCATACAATGCACCAAGCTTATAGGAGTTGGTTTGTTTTCCTATATTTACAGCCACTCCGCGTTCTTTATCAAACCGATATTGCTCACAAATCGTATCATATTCTTCTTCGGGCAATAAAAAGGTAGAGCGCGTCATTCCGAGAGGGTCAAAGATGTGTTCTTTTACGTATTCTCCAAACCGTTGACCGGAGAGAACCTCCACCAAAGCCGCCAAAACATCATGACAGAGGCTATACAACCATTGGGTACCCGGTTCAAAACAAAGTGGATCTTTTGCCAGACCTCGAATTACCTCGCGGGTAGCACCGTTGCTTGCTTCTTTAGCACACAAAACAGCTTCGGTATCTCTTTTATAAGATAAGCCTGCGGTCATAGTGAACAAATGCCGGATCGTAATGGGGTTTTCCGCCTTTTTGACCGAGCCATCCTCGCAACGAACAGTCATTTCTGCAAACTCCGGCAGATAATCGGAAAGGAGGTCATCCAACTGAAACAGCCCTTTTTCCCAAAGCTGTAAAGCGGCCACACAGGTGATAGCCTTGGAGCAAGAATAAATGTTATACCGCTCGTCCCCTCTCATCGGGATCTTATTTTCGAGATCATTATAACCACCCAAGCGATGATAAACCTCTTTCCCGTCCTTCATAATCACGCAATCATAGCCGGGAACGCCAAGTTCCAAAAAATGATCCAGAAGTGTATCTAATTTCTCATACATAACAGCCACCTCACCGATAATAGTTTAACATTATGGAATTATAGTGTCAATACAGGCAACTTGATTTTCACTAATCGATATGCTATAATTTTTAAAAAAGCAAGGAGAAAGTTGAATGAGAATTAACGAACAAATCATCAAAATCATCGTCCCCTATAAAGATATTTTCACTACCGTATTGATTATCAAAACCGAAGAAGGCGTCGTTTTATTTGACACCGCAACTTATGAAGAAGATGTAAATAACGCCATCCTCCCTGCCCTTGAGCAAGAGGGTATCGCCAAGGAAGATATAAAGTATATCTTCATCTCTCATAATCACGGCGATCACGCCGGAGGTCTTCCCTGGTTGATGGAGGCAATCCCGCACGCAACCATTATATCAAACAGCCCTTCCCTTGCTGAAAAATATGCGAACTATACCGTTCAAACCATTGCAGATGGAGAAATTTTAGCCGGTTGCCTGCAGCATATCTCTATCCCCGGTCATACCCCTGATGCGGGCGGACTTTTGGATCTGCGCACAAAGACCCTGATGACCGGAGATGCGCTGCAGGTCTACGGCATCTACGGTTCCGGGAATTGGGGTGCTAACGTCCGCTGGTCAAGCCAGCACTATCCCGCTTTAGAAAGACTGAAGCAAGTGGATGCCGAGGTATTGGTAATGGCGCACGATTATCATCCCTGCGGTCAAATCGTAAACGGCAAGGATGCCATCCTCCGTTGCATTGATGATTGCGCAGAAGCGCTGAACAAGATCAAAGATGCACTTCTTGCCAATCCCAATGCTGACGATGAAACTCTTGCAGCGCAATATAATGCCAATTCTGGACTTCCCAAGGTTGCTCCCAAAGTCTTTTCAGGTTTAAGAGAGTTAATATAAAAAAACAAGGTACTGAATGGTACCTTGTTTTTGGGGAAGGAGAGCACAAATTCAAAACATTTTGAATTTGTGACCTATGTGTTCGAACCCCTACATATTAAATCACACCGCAGGTGTGAATGTAATCAATGCGAAGCATTGTATGTAATCAAGCCCAAAAATGCACCTTGCGGTGATGACATACACGCTGTGGCGTGATTACATACCAAGCATTCGGCTTGGATAAAAATAAGACAGTCCGAAGACTGTCTTATTTTCTGGCGCGCTGAGAGGGACTCGAACCCCCGACCCTCTGCTTAGAAGGCAGATGCTCTATCCAGCTGAGCTATCAGCGCATTTGGAGCGGGTGATGGGAATCGAACCCACCTCCTCGGCTTGGAAGGCCGATGCACTAGCCGATGTGCTACACCCGCAAAATATCGCTAAAATATATTAGCATAACACAAAACAGATGTCAAGTATTTTTTAAAAATTATCATTACTGCGGGAGGCAAATGCCTCCCGCAGTAATTTTATTTACTTCACGATCAGATTGATCAACTTACCCTTAACGTAGATTACCTTAACGATATTCTTGCCTTCCAGAAGTGCAGCGACCTTTTCATCCTTATGAACGATGGCCAGTACATCCTCCTCGGAAGCCTCGGCAGGGATCATCACGCGACTCTTGATTTTACCCAGAACCTGAACAGCGATCTCCACCTCGGAGGCTTTGGTCTTGGCTTCATCATACTCAGGCCATGGAGCATAGGTCATATCGCCTGCAAAGCCTGCAGCCTCCCACATCTCTTCGCCCAGATGGGGTGCAAAGGGATAGAGCATCTTAATATAGATCTCCAATTCCTTCTTATTGATGCTGCCCTTGGCAGAAATCTCGTTGATAAGACTCATCAAGGTGGCAAGAGCGGTGTTCATCTTCAGATGATCGATATCATCCCCCACCTTCTTGATGGTCAGATGGAATGCACGCTCCAGCTCGGGAGAGATCTCATCCCCCTCGGTAAGAATATCTACAAGGTTAAAGGATTTCTCCAAGAATCTCTTACAGCCCTTGATGCTGGCAGTGTTCCAGGGGGCACTCTTTTCGAAGTCACCGATAAACATCTCATAGGTTCTGAGGGTATCTGCACCGTAATCACGGACGATATCGTCAGGATTGACCACGTTACCGCGAGACTTGGACATCTTCTCGCCGCCCTCACCCAGAATCATACCGTGAGAGGTACGCTTTGCGTAGGGTTCTGCGGTCTTAACAACGCCGATATCATACAGGAACTTATGCCAGAAACGGCTGTACAGCAGATGGAGGGTGGTATGCTCCATACCGCCGTTGTACCAATCAACAGGTCCCCAATACTCCAATGCTTCGGGAGAAGCCAAGGCTTCCTTATTATGAGGATCCATATAGCGCAGGAAGTACCAGGAGGAGCCTGCCCACTGGGGCATGGTATCGGTCTCACGCTTGGCAGCAGCGCCGCAAACGGGACAGGTGGTATTGACAAAGCTATCCATAGCGGCCAAGGGGCTCTCGCCGTTATCGGTAGGCTCGTAGCTTTCTACGTCGGGCAGCAGCAAAGGAAGCTGCTCCTCGGGCAGAGCAACGGGACCGCACTTGGGACAATGAACAATGGGAATAGGTTCACCCCAATAACGCTGACGGGAGAAGACCCAGTCACGCAGCTTATAATTGGTCTTGGGCTCACCCTTGCCCGTCTTGGCCAGATGCTCAATAATTGCCTTCTTGGCTTCCTCTACGGAAAGATCGTTCAGAAAGCCGCTGTTCATCATCGTACCGGTGGCAACGTCGGTAAAGGCAGCCTCGGAAATATCGCCGCCTGCCACTACCTGAATGATAGGCAGATCGAATACCTTGGCAAATTCATAGTCACGGGTATCGTGAGCAGGAACCGCCATAATCGCACCGGTACCGTAAGACATCAGCACATAGTCAGAAACGAAGATCGGAATCTCCTTATCGTTAACGGGGTTAATACCGCAGATACCATCCAGCTTGACGCCGGTCTTATCCTTCACCAGCTCGGTACGCTCAAAATCACTCTTGGCGGCGGCAGTGTTGCGGTATGCAATAACCTCATCGTAGTTCTTCAACTGATCCTTATAGGTATCGATCAAGGGATGCTCGGGAGCGATAACCATGTAAGTAGCACCAAAGAGGGTATCGGGACGGGTGGTATAAACCTCCAACTCAGTACCGACGGTAGTACCAAAACGCACGGTTGCGCCGGTGGACTTACCGATCCAGTTCAACTGCTGGGTCTTGACGCGCTCGATAAAATCAACGCCCTGCAAGGCATCGATCAGCTTTTCGGCATATTCGGTGATCTTCAGCATCCACTGACTTTTCACCTTATGGACAACGGGGCTGGCACAACGCTCGCAAACACCGTTGACAACCTCTTCATTGGCCAAAACAACCTTACAACCGGTACACCAGTTGACGTTCATTTCCTTTTTATAAGCAAGACCCTTTTTAAAGAGCTGCAGGAAGATCCACTGGGTCCACTTGTAATACTCGGGATCGGTGGTGTTGACCTCACGGCTCCAGTCAAAGGAGAGACCCAAGGATTTCAGCTGGCTCTTGAACCGCGCGATGTTATTCTCGGTTACAATGGCCGGATGGATCTTATTCTTGATTGCAAAGTTTTCGGTAGGCAGACCGAAAGCGTCCCAACCCATAGGATACAGAACGTTATAGCCTTCCATTCTCTTCTTACGGCAGACGATATCAAGCGCCGTATAAGAACGGGGATGGCCTACGTGCAAGCCCTGTCCGGAGGGATAAGGGAACTCTACCAATGCGTAGAATTTTTCCTTGTTCGGATCCATCTCCACTTTGTAGCTTTCATGCTCATCCCAATACTTCTGCCATTTTTTCTCAATAGCACTATACTCGTACTTCATTTTTATTCCCCCTCTTGATTAATCAAACTTGCCGGGTCAACCCGATCTGCATCCGCCCAAAGATGTTCCAACTTATAAAAGTCGCGGGCATCCCGGTGAAATACATGCACAATAAAATAACCGTAGTCCAGCAGCACCCAATTGGAAGCGGCGGAGCCTTCACGATGAAGAGGCATCATATCCAGTTGCTCCTTCAATTGAAATTCCACCTCATCACCCAAGGTACGGATCTGAGTACCGGAAGAACCGGAGCAGATAATAAAATAATCTGCCATTACGGTAATCCCGCCCACGTGCAGAATCTCGATATCCATCGCTTTTCTGCTGTCCAGCGCATTTACTGCTATTTTAACAGCTTCATCCATTCTTTTCAAGCTCCTTTATTAGATCGTCCCTCGCCGCTAAAGTCTGCGGGTGAAGGAACTGTTTTTTATCATTCAAAGATGCAATAATATGATCAAGCAACATTAAGGTGCCGCTTTTCAAATCCCTCTCTCCTGCTTTGCGCAGCACATCAACATCGGGATAAGCACGTGAAGGCTCACAACTATCAGCAAAAAAGAGTAGCATTTCCAAATCTGTCATACAGGGTTTACCCGTTGTATGACATTCGATTGCAGCACAAATTTCTTCGTCATCGGCACCTAAAACCTCACGAGCAAAGACTGATCCGGTTCGTTGGTGCAGGACCTGCGGACAAGCAAGATCATCTTCGCTCAAGGAAATTCCGTGCTCGCTTGCAAACTGCAGATGCCATTCTTTTGAATAACATTTTGTGCAATCGTGCAAAAGTCCTGCAAGATATGCCCGCCGGGAATCAATACCCAATTTTTTTGCAAGCGAACGCGCATATTCTGCCACCTGCATCGTGTGGCGCAGTCGCTTTTCATCCATTTCACGCCCCATATGCGCCATCGCACGCTCCGCAAGCCCTCCGCCTACGGCACGAAGTTCACTCGAGGCACAAACAAGTGGTTTATTCTTGCAAAGGATAATTCCTTTACACTCGAACTCGCGTTCCAACCATACTTTGCATTCATTCAATTGATCCTGATCGCCAATCTCTCGCGATCCTACGACTAAAATCAATTGCCGCAGCAGCCGATCGGCGCAATACCATCGATGAAAGCTCAAAAACATATCGCTTCCGATCAATAGATAAAAGGTATCATTCGGATATTCTGCCTGTAATGCATCGACAGTCTCGATGGTATAGCTCCGTCCACCTCGTTTTTGCTCGATATCAAGAATTTCGAGACCCGAAATATCGCCAAATCGATCACACAGGAGAGCTTTTCTCGCCTCAAAAGAGAGAGTGGGACGATGATCCTTATGCGGAGGTATATAAGATGGGATCAAAAAGACCCGATCAAACCTCTCTTGCTGCAAGGCGGCATCCATAAGATGACGATGCCCCTCGTGCGGCGGATCAAAGGTTCCGCCAAACAACAATATTTTTCCCATATTATAATTGAATAATCGGTTTTTCCGCAGGGCGATACAGGACGATCTTTGTTCCGATAACGGTAACAACGATACTATTGGTAGCAGCGGCGATCTCCTCTGCCGCCTCTCTACGATCTACCATTGCGTTTTCCAGCACTCTGAATTTAATCAGCTCGCGCGCAGCCAGTGCTGCATCGACAGATTTAATAAAATTCTCCGTAATGCCTTCTTTACCAAGCTGAAAAATCGTATCTTCTTTAGAGGCGAGTCCACGCAATTTTGCTCTTTGCTTACTGGTCAGCATTATAATACTCCTTTAGTTTTTTCACAAACTCACGCAGGGCGTTCCCGCGGTGACTGATCGCATTTTTGGCCTCCCCTTCCATTTCGGCGGTAGTCATTTCATAACCGTCCGGCAGAAAGATGGGGTCATAACCGAAACCATTCGTTCCGCGAGGTTCTTGGGTCAACTGACCAAAGACATATCCCTCTGCTTTCAAAACTGTGTCGTCATTCAACACACAGCATATGGAAGAGGTAAAATGAGCAGCCCTATTCTCTTCTCCTTCCATATTCTTTAACAGAAGGTACATACGACCCGGGTCATCATAACCATCGCCACCATAACGGGCGGAATAGATCCCCGGCTCACCGCCCAAAGCATCCACACAAATTCCGCTGTCATCCGCGACGCTGGGTAGTTTACAAATATCATAGACTGCTTTTGCCTTGATGTAAGCATTTTCCGCAAAAGTAGTCCCGGTCTCCTCTGCGTCGCAGATAATTCCCATCTCCTTCAGGGACACACACTCAATTCCGAGAGGAGAAAGGATCTTCTTAAATTCCACGACCTTATGCGGATTATTGGTTGCAATTACAAATTTCTTTTCCATTATCCGAGCACCTTATTCTGCACCTTGAAGATCTTGGTACAACCGCCTTTTGCCAGACTGAGAAGGGTATCCAACTGCTTTTTATCAAACTCTTCTCCTTGTGCAGTACCTTGAATTTCAATAAAGCCGCCGTTGGAGGACATAATCACATTCATATCGGTATCGGCACGGCAATCCTCCTGATAGCAAAGATCCAAGGAAGGCACGCCGTCCAGCATTCCTACAGAGATTGCAGCAACTTGCTTTTTGATGGGGTTCTCCTCCAGCTTTCCTTCATCCAACAGCTTTTGAACCGCCAGTGCAAGGGCAATAAAGCCGCCGCTTATAGAGGCACAGCGAGTACCGCCGTCCGCTTGGATCACATCGCAATCGACAATGATGCTTCTCTCTCCCAATTTAGAAAGATCCATCGCACCGCGCAGAGAGCGACCGATCAGTCGCTGAATCTCTGTGCTGCGGGGAGCCTGCTTTAATTTTCCGATATCACGCTTATTGCGCGTGGCAGTTGCGCGGGGCAGCATAGAATATTCTGCCGTCACCCATCCCTTGCCGGTTCCAACCATATAAGGGGGAACCCCCTCCTCAACAGTTGCGGTACAAATCACCTTGGTATTACCCTGGCAATAAAGGACGCTTCCTTCAGCGTGCATTGTATAGTCTTTAATAACTTCGATCTTTCGAAGTTGTTTTTCTGTTCGTCCGTCAATTCTCATTTATTTCACCTCAAAACAAAGCCTTTGCAAAATCATAGCCATTGAAAGGCTGCAGGTCATCCATCTGCTCCCCTACTCCGACAAAACGAATCGGCAAGCCCATCTCCACCTTCAAAGGAATCGCCATACCGCCCTTTGCAGTTCCGTCCAGTTTGGTTAAAATCACACCGGTCAAAGCAGTAACCTTCTTAAATTCGGCCGCTTGATTCATTGCATTCTGCCCCGTGGTGGCATCCAATACCAAAAGCACCTCAGTATCGGCATCGGGAAGCTGACCGGCAATTACCTTTTGAATCTTTGCCAACTCCCCCATCAGATTCGCCTTATTATGCAGACGACCCGCTGTATCACAGATGATCAAATCGCAATTTCTTGATTTTGCGGCTGAAATGGTGTCAAAAACGACGGCCGCAGGATCAGCACCTTGCCGGCTCTTAATAATATCGACACCCACACGGTCTGCCCATTCCGAAAGCTGCTCTGCAGCAGCGGCACGAAAGGTATCAGCAGCACCGAATATCACCTTTTCACCTTGATCTTTATAAATCTTCGCTAATTTTGCGGCAGTAGTAGTCTTGCCGACACCGTTAACACCGATCATCAGAATAACAGACGGTTTCGTTTCCAGCTTCAGAGGAGATATATCCTCTTCCATCATCCCACCGATAATCTCCACCAATCTGGTTTTGATCTCTTCCGGCTTTGTGATCCGACCCTGACGAACATCCTTGCGCAGTCGTTCGATGATCTCCATCGTGGTATCAACGCCGATATCCGCCATAATCAGTGCTTCTTCCAGTTCTTCGAAAAGATCCTCATCGATCTTTCCGAAAGCGGCGAGCACCGCGTCGATTTTAGAAGAAATATTTTGAGAGGTCTTAAAAAGCCCCTTCTTCAGTTTTTCAAAAAATCCCATTTAAGCTCCTTAAATCTTCAATTGCTCGGCAATCTCGTTTACATTGATCGTCAGCAGTTTGGAGATACCCTGCTCGGGCATCGTAACGCCGTAAAGAACGTCCGCTTCTTCCATGGTACCGCGACGATGGGTAATACAAACAAACTGGGTGGTAGCACAATAATGCCGCAAGTAACTGGCAAAGCGGGTAACGTTAACATCATCCAACGCCGCCTCGATCTCGTCCACAACGCAAAACGGAGTAGGACGAATCTTCAAGATTGCAAAGTACAGGCAAATCGCCGTAAATGCACGCTCGCCACCGGAGAGAGAGACGAGATTTTTGATGATCTTTCCGGGCGGTGCTGCCTTTACGTCGATATCGCAATTAAGTACATCCTCGGGATCGCTCAGCACCAGCTTGGCTGTACCGCCGCCAAACAGTTCCGAAAAGATCTTTTGGAACTCATTATTCAGCTGGCTGAATTTCTCGCTGAAGATATCCTTCATCTGACTGAGCAGTTCACGAATAATCTTCTCCAGCTCTGCTTTAGACTTGATCAGATCTTGAACCTGACCATTCATAAAGTCATAGCGTTCCTTAACCGTATTATATTCCTCAATGGATTCCACATTAACACTGCCCAAAGCCTTAATGCTGCCCTTCAACGAATGAACGCGTTTTTTGGCTTCGGCACGATCCTCAAGCGGTTTTGCAACTGCTTTTGCATCCGTTACCGTCAGTTCATACATATCCAAAAGCTGTGCAATAATCCGATCCGATTGCTCGGAAATTCCGGCCAACTTGTTATCCAGACGGGAGACCTCTTCGATCAGTTTTTCTTTGGCACTGCTCTTTTCCTTTTGCTCAGCGCGATATTGGGTCTGGCGACGCTCCTGCTCCTGCCGTTGCTCGGTCAAGGCTCTGGTGCGCTCCTCCCCTTCCGCTTGTTGCTTTTTCAGTTCCTGCGCCTGCGTATCCATTTCTCGGGCGGCAGCAGATGCCTCTTCGATGCGATGCGTGGATGCTTCGATCTGCTCCTGCTTCTCTTCTGCTTCTTTCCCGATCAGACCAAGCTGCGTTTCCAGTTGACCGATCAGCGACCGAATACCTTCAATCTCTTTAAAGAGACTCATCTTATCCATATCAAAGGAAGCGGACCGACTCTTGAGATCTTCCATTCGCACCTGATCATCGGTACTGAGCCCCTGCAAGGACGTCAACTGCTCTTGCAGCTCGGCGGCAACAGTCTCAAGCTCACCGATCTGACCTTCCAAAGCAGCAACTCGCTCCTCTGCACTTTGAATTGCACCGCGCACAGTCTCCGACTCTCGATCGTAACCGTTGATCAATTCATTATAAGATGCCAGAACGAGTTCTTTACTCTCATAAACGCCTTCGATGCGGGTCAATTCCTCATCAATCAGGTGAATTGCTTCCTCCGATGCACTCAACCGTGCATCCAGCGTATTCTTCTCCCTGACAGCGGAGTCCAATTTCTTTTCCAAGTCTTCGTGAACCTTGATCTTTTCAGCAAGTTCTTTCTCGATTCGCTCCAGCTCGATTCCGCGCGAAAGCAAGCCGCCGCTTTTGGCCGCGCTACCGCCGGTCATAGAACCGCCTGCATTGATCACCTGACCATCCAAAGTCACGATCTTATAACGATTTTGAATACTCTTTGCCAACGCCATTGCGTGATCAATGGTCTCGCAAACCAAAGTACGACCCAGCAAAAATTCAATCGCTTTACGGTTAGCAGGATCAGTCTCCACCAATTCATCTGCAATTCCGATAAAGCCGACACTGCGGGAATAGTCCTCTTTAATGGGCTTGGGCGTGATACTGTTCAACGGAAGGAAGGTGGCACGACCGCCCTTCTGCCGCTTCAGCCAAAGCATTGCATTCTTTGCGGAAACATTATCCTTGGTAACGATATTCTGGATGGCTGCGCCCAAGGCTGTCTCGATCGCGATGAGGTATTCCTCATCAACTTTGATAAGCTGGGAGACAGGTCCGATAATTCCTTGCAAAATTCCGCGGCGACTCTGCTCTAATACCAGCTTGACCGCACCGCCAAAGCCCTCAAGATGTTTTTCCATCTCAGAGAGAATCCGACTGCGCTGTTCCAATGCGTTTCGCTCGGTGGCACATTTCTGCTCTGCCTCCAGTGCCTCATTATAGACACGATTTTTACTCTCCAGCATCTTGAGAAGACCCGCGGATGCTTTTTGCTCGCTCTCTTTTTCTTCCGTCTTTTCACGCTGACGAAGCTTGAGCTCCTCCAG
>JAZQAQ010000226.1:0-3127 GCA_045545255.1 Eubacteriales bacterium
GCCATCCCGCTTTTGATATTGGATTAGTCTTTCTTCTTATTCAAAATGATGTTGACGATGATGCCCAGGATCAAAGCGCAAGCGATGGAGGTCAGAGTAACCTTACCGAAGGTCAGGGTCAGACCGCCGATGCCGCAGATCAGGATGGTGGAGACAACGAAGAGATTCTTGTTCTGCTCCAGATCAACCTTCTGAACCATCTTCAGACCGGATACGGCGATAAAGCCGTAGAGTGCAACGCAAACGCCGCCCATCACGCAGGAGGGGATGGAGTTTACGAATGCGACGAAGGGAGAGAGGAAGGAGATCAGCACAGCCAGAACTGCGGTGGTAGCGATGGTGTAGACAGATGCGTTACCGCTGATAGCGACGCAAGCAACGGACTCACCGTAGGTGGTGTTGGGGCAGCCGCCGAAGATGGCACCGACTGCAGAACCAACGCCGTCGCCCAGCAGGGTGCGATGCAGACCGGGATCCTCCAGAAGATCCTTCTCGATGATGGAAGAGATGTTCTTATGGTCTGCGATATGCTCGGCAAAGACCACAAATGCAACGGGAACATATGCCACTGCGATGGAAGCGATGTAGGGAGCGGTCAGCTCGCCTGCGCCCTTGAAGGCGGTCAGGAAGGTGAAGTCGGGGAACTGCAGGAAGGTCTTAAGGGTCACGCCGTCTGCTACCAGAGCGGTCAGAGGAGAGAAGTCGATGACCTTCAAAGCGTCGATGCCTGCCGCATTACCGATGACGGTAAAGATCGTACCGACTGCATAGCCTGCAAGGATACCGAGGATGAAGGGGATCATCTTTGCCATCTTCTTACCGTAGGTAGAAGCGACAACGGTGACGATCAGGGTGACCAAACCGCAGAGAACTGCGATGAGGGTATGACCGCCGGCGGGAGCCTTCTGCAGGTCGCCGATGGCGTTGGGAGCGAGGGAAAGACCGATGATGGCAACGGTCGGTCCGATTACAGCGGCGGGCATCAGCTTATTGATCCAGCCAACACCGACAAACTTGACGATGATCGCGATGATCACATAAACCAGACCGGCAAAAGCGGCACCAAGGATCAGACCCAGATAGCCGAGGCTCATTGCGACGCCGCCGGCAAAGGCGGCACACATAGAGCCGATAAAGGCGAAGGAGCTGCCCAGGAATACAGGGCTTCTGAACTTGGTGAAAAGCAGATATACCACAGTACCGATACCTGCACCGAAGAGTGCAGCCGCGGGGCTCATTGTGGTTCCGCAGGAGCTATTGATGATGACGGGTACGACCAGGGTAGCCGCCATGATCGCCAGCAGCTGCTGGATGGCAAACACGATGTTTGCGCCGAACTTGGGTTTCTCGTGGGGTTGGAAAACGAGTTTCATTCGAACTTCCTCCTAATTTTAATTTTCATATAGATCCACGTTTATGACGTCGTCATAAGGTGGGATATGAACTTTGATTTGCTCACTGCGGGCGGTGGGCACGTTTTTGCCCACATAGTCGCCGCGGATGGGCAATTCCCGATGACCGCGGTCGATGAGGACGGCGAGCTGGATCCGCCCGGGGCGTCCCCAGGAGAGGACCGCTTCCAGTGCGGCGCGGGCGGTGCGTCCCGTATAGATAACGTCGTCTACCAAAATGACGGTTTTGCCCTCCACCGGACAGTCTACTGCTTTGGGCGGTGCAGGCTTATGGGTCAGGTCGTCCCGATAAAAGGTGATATCCACCGTCCCCAGATGGACGGTCAGATCGGAAAAACGCTCAATATTCTGCGCGATCAGCTCCGCCAAAGGTGCACCCCGACGCTCTACGCCCAAAAGGGTGATCTCCTTTTCGGATCCGCTGCGCTCAATGATCTCGTGGGCGATCCGCGCCAAGGCGCGGCGAACATCCGCCTCTTCCATTATTCTGGATCGAAATTTTTCTGTCATTTTCCGCGTCACTCCTAAAAAACAGCCTTGCCGTACTGCGTATGGCAAGACCGAGAGGGGGGCTATTGCGGCTCTTGCCGATGTCTCGCATCGAATTAAAGACCCTTTATTATCCTTTGAAAGTATACACCATTTCATAGGCTTTGTAAACCTTTTTTTTGACAGATTCCGCAAAATTTAATCCTTGACAAAGATACAGCGGAGTGATACGATTTTAGTAAGAAAAAATAATGAAGGGAAGTTCATTTTATGTCTAACGTTATCGTCTTTGACCACCCCCTGATCCAGCATAAAATCTCTATTCTCCGTAATGTGGAGACCAGCAGTAATCAGTTCCGTGCGCTGGTGGAGGAGATCACGATGCTGATGTGCTATGAGTCTATGCGGGATCTTCCTTTGGAGGAAGTGGAGATCACCACCCCCATCTGCAAGACTCGTACCAATGTGATCGCCGGCATCAAGCTGGCGGTTATTCCCATCCTGCGTGCAGGTCTTGGGATGGTCAACGGCGTTTTGAATCTGGTCCCCTCCGCGCGGGTGGGTCATATCGGAATGTATCGGGACGAAGAGACTTTGGAGCCCCATCCCTATTATTGCAAGCTCCCCGCTAATATCGGTAAGCGGCTTGCCATCGTCGTGGATCCGATGCTGGCGACCGGCGGCTCGGCCATCGACGCCATTAAACAGATCAAGGAGCTGGGCGGTAAAAAGATCAAATTTATGTGTCTGATCGCCGCTCCCGAAGGCGTCAAGGCGTTGAGTGAAGCCCATCCGGATGTGGATATCTATTGCGCTCACGTGGATGAAAAGCTCAATGAGATCGGCTATATCGTTCCCGGTCTCGGCGATGCCGGAGACCGTATCTTCGGTACGAAGTAAGGCTGTTGAAATAGAGCCAGACCGCAGAAAAATGAAAATTTGAGCGGTTTGTACTAATTTTGAAAAGTCACAAGGAGAAAGAGTTGTTGCTCTTTCTCTTTTTTTATAGGGGGGATTTTCGCACAGAGGTGCGGAATTTAATTGAATTTTTTCTGCTTCCCGTCCAAATGCCCACTTGGCGTATCATATACGCCGTCGGAGCATTTGGACGAAATCTGATCTCTATTTGAACAGCCTTGAATAGCCGGGACTTTTTGTGTCGATGATGTTGACACGGAGGTATTTTTTATGAAAAAAACTTGGACTTACATTTTAATTCCCGCAGC
>JAZQAQ010000227.1:0-9996 GCA_045545255.1 Eubacteriales bacterium
GGGTTTTGTTCTGTTTCCAGTTCCTGCTCTAATTTTATAATAACTGCGCTCATTTTGACATCCAAAGCCTGGCAGATCTTATAAAAGGTCTCCAGCGTGGGCTTGCGCTCTCCCCGCTCAATGGCACTCAAATGACTGCGCCCGATATCTGCCAGCCCGCTCAAAACCTCCTGGGAAATGCCCTTTTGCTTTCTGAAATAGGAAATAACCGACCCTACGCATTTGGGGTCTAATGTGGGAATATACATGCTCTCACCTCATATATATTCTATGTTGGTTTCGGTCTCAAAATGAACACATATGTTGACATTTGAACACTTATGTGTTAAAATCGACTTGACTTTTAAAAAAGGAAGTGGAAAAAAATGAAAAAAGCATTAGCAGCTTTAATGGCTTGCGTTTTGACGCTTACCCTCGTTCTTTCCTTCACCGTTTCTGCAGGTGCCTCCAGTGGTACCTCGGGTGATTGCACATGGACGCTGGATGAAAACTATACCCTCACCATCAGTGGCAACGGTGCAACCGCGAATCATAATATGTCCTGCTCGGAAGTCTGGATGGGTCAAGGCAACTATAGCTATAGTTATTATGTTTCAAATCATTTTCCGCATACTGCAAAGAATGTGATCATCGAAGAAGGCGTTACCTCTATTGGTGATTATGCCTTTTTTGGTTGCACCGAAATAGAGTCCATAACCATTCCGAGCAGCCTCATCTCCATTGGTTACGGCGCTTTTGGCTGTTTTGAAAATCCCAATTCCGGTTGGGGAGGGGGCTCGGCCACGCCCGTGTTTATAGACCTTGCCATTTCCTCGGTGTATATCACCGATATGGAAGCGTGGTGCAATATTTCTTTTGAAGATAATCCGCTTAGTGGAAGTCTATATCTAAATAATAGTCTGATAACAAAACTGGGTATTCCCCGTGGAGTCACATCCATCAACGACTATTCTTTTTCTAATTGCAAAAGTATTACTTCTGTTGTCGTTCCGGACACTGTCACTTCCATTGGTAGTTCTGCTTTCGAAAATTGCTCTGCACTGACTTCAATGGATATTCCGGACACTGTCACCTCAATTGGGAATTCTGCTTTTTATGGGTGTTCTTCCTTGACTTCAATCGATATTCCTTCCGGTATCACCTCCATTGGGGCTTCTACTTTTTATGATTGTTCTGCCATGACTTCAATTAATATTCCGAATAGTGTCACCTTCATTGGAAACTCTGCTTTTTATGGTTGTTCTGCTATGACTTCAATGAGTATTCCAAATAGTGTCACCTCCTTTGGAGATTTTGCCTTTTATAATTGTTCCAGACTGAAATCGGTACTTATTCCGGATCGTGTCACTTCCATTGGAAGTTCCGCTTTTGAAAATTGCTTTGCACTAACTTCGGTAAATATTCCGGACAGTGTTACTTCCATCGGAAGTTCTGCTTTTAAAAATTGCTCCACTTTAGCTTCTGTGGATATTTCAGATGGTGCTACCGCTATTGAAGATTCTACTTTTTACGGTTGCTCCAAGCTGAATTCGGTGAATATTCCGGACAGTGTTATTTCCATTGGAAATTCTGCTTTTTATGGTTGTTCTTCCTTGACTTCATTGATTATTGGAAAACGTGCAACCTTTATTGATAGTAGTGCATTTTTCCAATGCAACAAACTGGCCTCGATAACTTGTTATTCCAATCGCAGCGACAACCCTTTTTCGAATTGTGCTGCTTTGAAAACAATCGTATTTGGCGATGGCGTTACCACTATAGAAAATTTCCGTGTATCTTCCTATACAAGCCTGGAATCTGTGACGATTTCCCATACTGTCACCCAAATCACTTCATGCAGTTTTAATAGTGCGGTTCTTAATGTTCATAAAGATTCGGCAGGGTATACCTATGCATTGCAAAGCGGAAATTCTTATGTGGTTTCCGAGCATACCCCCAATGAACCGCCTACCGTTATCCCTTCCACCTGCACCACTGCCGGTTCAAAGAGCGGAACCTGCAATATCTGCGGAATAGAGTATCGTGAGATGCTTCCTCTGCTTGAACACACTTTAGACGAGGAACCTGTGGTTGTACCTTCTACTTGCACCACAAAGGGAACTGAAACCACGCATTGTTCTGTTTGCGCGCAGGATTTTGTTACCTTTCTGCCTATGTTGGAGCACAATAACGTAGATGGGCTCTGCACCGTCTGCGGTCTGCCGGATATTCAATCCGACCATCCCTACGCCGATAATCTGGATCAGACCTGGACGCATACAGTTGCAGGTGCCGGCACGATCAGTATCACCTTCTCCGAGGAGACCTACGTAGAGGAAAACATTGACTATATCTACCTCTATAATAGTGCTGACGAAGAATTAGGCTATTATACCGGCGCTCAGCTTGCCGGGCAGACGGTAGATGTTACAGGAAATACCGTCAAGATCCGACTGGTCAGCGATAGTTCCACCGGCGGCTACGGATTCCGGGTATCAGCCCTCACCTCAATTCCTGCTGTAGAGCAGACCCCCGAAGGGATTATTCGCTTGCTGAAACACATCGACGGTCACGATGTTGGTCTGACGGATACTGTTGCCGATATCAACGGCGACGGTAAGGTGACGATTTTTGATGCCGTCAAATTCCTTCAACTGATTCCCGCACAATAAAAATTGCGGAAGTGCTGAATGCACTCCCGCATTTTTTATTTCGTAAGATTTTTGATCCAGGAGCCTTTTTCCACTAAGTAGATCCCGATTCCCGCCTTAATGACGGCAATGGACTGGATGATGGCGTAAAGCCCTAAAATAGGAATCGCCGTAAAGCGGCTGAGGAGGAAGGCGAGAAGCACGTTGCCGAACCACATAAAGCCGTTATCAAATATGACTGTGATCGCCATTTTCCCGCCGGAGCGCATCGCAAAATATGCACCGTGGACAATGGCATCAAAGGGCATCATCAATGCAGAGATCTGCATCATACGGGTTGCCGTATGACGGATTTCCTCGGAGGTATTATATGCCAGCGGGATGATCTGCGCCAGAAGTACATAGATCAGCCCCGCCGCAAACGCCACCGCGGCAGAAAAGGCGATCATCTTACGGCTATCCTGCTTGGCCTCCTTGAGCTGACCTGCGCCCAGCATCTGACCGAGAATAATGCCGATGGAGGAGCCCACCGCCATATACGCCATCGCAAAGATATTCCAAAAGGTTTGAGAGATATTCAAAGCACCCATCGCATCCAGACCGCGGATGGAATAGCTTTGATTGACCATCACGATGCCCGCCGCCCAGAGAGCCTCATTCAATAGCAGCGGCAACCCCTTCACAAAGAAGCGACCCGCCAAAGGCAGCGGCAGCCGCAGGCTCTTCAGCGCACCTTTCATAAAGGGGAACTTCTTTTCGTTCAGATGGGTAGCCAGAACTAAAATCGCCAATTCCGTGAAGCGGGCAATCACCGTGGCAATCGCGGCGCCGCGGACACCCAAAGCAGGTGCGCCCAAAAGACCGAAGATCAACACTGCGTTCAGCACCAGATTGACCAGCACCGCCACCAGCCCCGCCAGCATCGGCAGGGTGGGATTTTCCGTTTCCCGCAGGGTACTGCAATAGCACTGCACGATTGCGAAGGGCAAAAGCCCGATCAGCATAATCTTCAGATAGTCCTTGGCAAAGCCCAAGGTCAACAGAGGATCGGTGGTGCTTTGCTCTCCGTTCATATAAATAGAGAGGAGCGGTTCTCCGAAAAAGCCCAGCACCGCCACACCGATCAGCGTCAGGGCAGCGCAGAAGATCAGCTTAAAACGGAAGGTATAGCGAAAACCTTCGTGGTCGCCTTTTCCAAAATACTGCGCCCCGAAGATTCCGACACCTGCGGTGGCACCAAAGACGCAGAGATTAAAGACGAAAATCAATTGGTTGGTCAAAGAAACCCCCGTCATCTCCGCGGTCCCCACACGACCGATCATCACATTATCCAGCATATTGACAAAGTTTGTGATCCCGTTTTGCACCAAAATCGGGATCATCAGCATCAATAATCTTCTATAGAAGGCTTTATCGCCGATCAATTTTTTAAGCATCATATAAACCTCACTCAACACAGTACCGCTATTCTATCACACCGCTCCACCAAATGCAATCCATAACCACAAAAATCCTTTAGACCGTTCAAAAAGAGATCGGATTTCGCTGAAAGGACTCCGACGGCGTATGCGATACGCCGAGCGATCCTTTCGGCGGAAAGCAATATAAAAGGTTTCCGGAAAATTGCTTTTCCGGAAACCTACCTATTTTTTGCGGTGCGATCCTTTTTCAACGGTCTTACTTTAATTTAGAAAGTTCCTTCATTCTCTGCGTATTACTGAGGGTCTGCTTTCTCAAACGGATATTGATGGGCGTCACCTCGATCAGCTCATCGGGAGCGATAAACTCGATGGATTCCTCCAGACTCAGCTTCTTGGGGGGAATCAACCGCAAGGCTTCATCGGAGCCGCTGGCACGCATATTGGTGACGTGCTTACGCTTGCAGACGTTGACGGCGATATCCTCGCCCTTGGGGTTCATACCGACGATCATCCCCTCATAGACGGGGGTCGCAGGCTCGATGAAGAGCGCGCCGCGCTCCTGCGCGTTAAAGAGACCGTAAGTCACTGCTTCGCCGGTCTCAAAGGCGATGAGAGAACCGGTGGACCGACCGGGAATCTCCCCCTTATAAGGCTCATAGCCGTGGAAGATGGTGTTCATCACGCCTTCTCCGCGGGTAGCAGTGAGGAAATCGCTCTTATAGCCGATAAGACCGCGGGCAGGCACCAAATACTGCAGCTTCATTCTGCTGCCGTTTGGCTCCATAGAGAGCATCTCACCCTTACGGGAGCCAAGCCGCTCCACCACCGCGCCGACACATTCCTCGGGTACGTCGATAAATACGTGCTCGATAGGCTCACAGGTCCGGCCGTCGATTTCCTTATAGAGTACGTGGGGCATAGAGACAGCAAATTCATAGCCTTCCCGCCGCATCGTCTCGATCAAAATAGAAAGATGCATCTCGCCGCGACCTGCCACCTTAAAGGTATCGGCGGTCTCGCCTTCCTCCACCCGCAGGGAGACGTCCTTGAGCAGCTCCCGCATCAGGCGGTCACGGATATGACGGGAGGTGACAAATTTACCCTCTCTGCCTGCAAAGGGGCTGTTATTAACCATAAAGTTCATTTCCAGAGTAGGCTCGCTGATCTTCACAAAAGGCAGCGGTTCGGGCGTATCGGCGGCGCAAAGGGTCTCACCGATGGTCACGTTCTCAATACCGGAGAAGCAGACGATATCCCCCACCTTTGCCTCGGTGATGGGGACTCTGTTCAACCCCTCAATGGCAAACAACGCCTGAACGCGCCCTTTACGGACAACGCCCGGCTGGTGGTAATTGCAGATCGCCAGTTCCTCATTCTGATGAATGACGCCGCGCTCCACTCTGCCGATACCGATCCGACCGACGAAATCATTATAGTCGATGGAGGAGACCAGCATCTGCAAAGGCTGATCGTCCTCGCCCTCGGGGGCAGGGATCTGCTCCAAGATCTTATCGAAAAGGGGCGCAAGATCCACGCCCTTCACATCGGGGGTCAGGGATGCAGTACCCTCTCTGCCGGAGCAGAAGAGGATGGGGCTATCCAGCTGCTCGTCGCTGGCACCCAGCTCGATCAAAAGCTCCAGCACCTCGTCCACCACCTCTAAGGGGCGGGCATCGGGGCGATCCACCTTATTGACCACTACGATGATCTGATGACCCATCTCCAAAGCCTTTTCCAGAACAAAGCGGGTCTGGGGCATTGCACCCTCAAAGGCATCCACCAGCAGCAATACGCCGTTGACCATCTTCAGAATACGCTCTACCTCGCCGCTGAAATCGGCGTGGCCCGGGGTATCCACGATATTGATCTTGGTGCCCTTCCAATGGGCGGCAGTATTTTTGGCAAGGATGGTAATTCCCCGCTCACGCTCCAGATCGTTGCTATCCATAACACGGTCTGCAACCGCCTGATTATCACGGAACACACCGCCCTGCTTGAGCATTTCATCGACCAGAGTAGTTTTACCGTGGTCAACGTGGGCGATGATGGCAATATTTCTCAAATCCTCTCTTTTCATATCGTACCTTCTTTCTGCATAACAGAAAAATTATAACAGACATAACGCTAAAATACCATATCTATTTTTGCCAAAATTCCGTATTTTTTCAGCCCATTTGCACACAATATGGTAAAAGGAGCGATGAATATGATCAAAGGACGCGATCTTTTAATATTTTTAGCGGTACCGCTTCTGGCGGTGAGCCTGCTTTTTCTGATGAGTGCCGGAGGGAGTGTAGCCTCCTCAAAGGGGTACGAATGGTACTTCCAACCCAATGAGACCCATACCCAACCCGAAGTTAT
Organism: Eubacteriales bacterium; assembly: GCA_045545255.1. Classification (GTDB taxonomy): domain Bacteria; phylum Bacillota; class Clostridia; order Oscillospirales; family QAKW01; genus QAKW01. The sequence goes on from JAZQAQ010000227.1 coordinate 6,413, forward strand.
CAAGGAGGTGGACTTTGGGGGCTACGACGTCCTCTATTGCGGAAATTCGGCGGAGAAAAAAGTTTTCATCACCTTTGACGCCGGTTTTGAAAACGGCTGCCATACGCCGATTTTAGACACGCTGAAGGAAAAGGGCGTGCAGGCGGCGTTCTTTCTGGACGGAAACTTTCTCAAGCAAAATGAAGCCCTCGTCAAGCGGATGGCAGCAGAGGGGCATATCATCGGCAACCACACCCTGAACCACGCAGATATGACCAAGCTGACCGACCTTGCCGCCTATCGGCAGCAGATCGACGGCTGGAACGACATTCTCCTCGGCTACGGATTGACCCCTTCCGGTTATTTCCGCTATCCCTGCGGTAAATTCTCCGAGCGGTCACTGGATTATAACCGTCAGTTGGGACTGACCAGCGTATTTTGGAGCTTTGCCTACTACGACTGGGTGGAGGAGGACCAGCCTGCGCCGGACGCTGCCCTCCAAAAGATTATGAGTCGGATGCATAACGGCTGCGTTCTGCTGCTGCACTCCACCTCCCATACAAACGCTCAAATTTTGGGAACGCTCATCGATCAGTTACGGGCAGAAGGGTATGAGCTCGTATCTTTAGACAAAATGCAATAAAACGTTAAACCGCCTCATATAGTTCTATGAGGTGGTTTTTATGTTGGAATTTTTCAGTTCTGCTTTTTCCTCTCCCTTGGGGGCGGTGGTGGTATTCGTTATATTGGGCGTCCTCTTCGTCAATGGCTGGACCGACGCCCCCAACGCCATTGCAGCGGGGGTCTCTACCGGCGCAATGACTATGCGACAGGGTGTCCTTTTGGCAACGGTGATGAATATTTTAGGCGGCGGTGCCGCCCTCTTGATCGGACAAAAGGTGGCGGAAACGGTGTACTTTTTGGGAGATTTCTCCCCCGATCGGAGAGGTGCTTCCGCACTGGCGGCGGCACTTTTGGCGGTGATCCTCTGGGCGGTTATTGCCTGGCGATACGGCATCCCCACCAGTGAGAGTCACGGACTGATGGCAGGTATTATCGGTGCCGCTCTGGGGTTGGGCGAAGGCGGCGTCTCCCAGCCTGCACTCTATCGGGTGCTCATCGGGCTGGTCCTCTCGGCGGGGATGGGCTTTCTCATTGCTTGGACCCTCTCTCAATGGTTTCGGACGCTGAAATTCCCCCAAGGGTTTTGGCGGCGGGGTCAGCAGCTCTCCGCAGGACTGATGGCCTTTTCCCACGGTCTGCAGGACACGCCGAAATTCGCCTCTATGCTCCTTCTGGCGGGACAATTCTGGGGACGGGAGGAATTTTCGATGCCCCTTTGGATGATGATCCTTTGCAGCCTTTTTATGGGGTTAGGCACCCTCTTGGGCGGCGGACGGATCATTCGTACAGTCGGCAGCAAAATGGTCAAAATCGACCAACGGGAGGGCTTTGCAGCCGATCTGGCAGGAACTCTCAGCCTTTTTCTCTCCACAATGCAGGGTCTGCCCGTCAGCACCACCCACGCCAAGACCTGCGCGATGATGGGTGCCGCCTTCGGAAAGGAGGGCGGTGCCCTCGACAAAAAAATTGCCGGCTCGATGTTTTTAGCCTGGGTGCTGACCTTCCCCGCCTGCGGATTCCTTGCCTTTTTGCTCACCAAGCTTTTTCTTTTATTTTAGCCTTGCATTATAGAACATTTGTGCTATAATAAAAGAAGATATGCAAAAGAAGGTGATGCAAAATGAAGGTCGCAATTATTGGCTCACGGGGGTTGGAGGTGGAGGATTTTACCGCTTATCTTCCGCCCGAAACCGAAGAAATCGTATCCGGCGGTGCCATCGGTATCGACCGCTGCGCCCGTCGCTATGCCCGCCAAAAGGGACTGCGGCTGACGGAATTTCTCCCCGACTACGATACCCACGGACGTCAGGCTCCTCTTTTGCGCAATCTGGAGATTATTGACTATAGCGATCTGGTCCTCGCCTTTTGGGACGGCTCCTCTCGCGGCACCCGATTCGTTATCGAAAATTGCAGAAAAAAAGGAAAGCCCTGCAAAATATTTCAATTAAAATAAGCACCCCCGATGGGGGTGCTTATTTTAATTGAATTGCATATTATAAAGTTCGGCGTAAATGCCGCCTTTCGCCAAAAGCGCGTCGTGGTTGCCCTCTTCGGCAATGCCGTCGTCGGTCAAGACCAAAATGCGCTCCGCATTACGGATGGTGGAAAGGCGATGGGCAATGACGAAGGTCGTCCGATCCTTTGCCAGCTTTTCCAAGCTTTCCTGCACCACCCGCTCGCTCTCGTTATCCAAAGCAGAAGTTGCTTCATCAAAGATCAGGATGGGCGGATTTTTCAGGAAAACACGCGCGATGGAAAGCCGCTGCTTCTGCCCGCCCGAAAGCTTGACACCCCGCTGACCGATATCGGTCTCATAACCATTGGGGAGGCTCTCGATAAAGGTATGGGCATTGGCCTTTTTCGCCGCCTCAATGATCTCTTCATCGGTGGCATCGGGGCGTCCGTAACGGATATTCTCCATTACCGTACCCGCAAAGAGATAGACATCCTGCTGCACCACGCCGATCTGATCCCGCAGCCCCTTCAGCGTATAGTTACGGATATCCTCGCCGTCGATGAGGATGGCACCGTCGCTGACCTCATAAAAACGGGGGATCAGGCTGCAAAGGGTACTCTTACCCGCGCCGGATTCGCCCACCAGTGCGACATATTCCCCCGCGCCCACAGCCAGACTGACCCGCGAGAGGACGGTCTTTTCGTGTTCGGGATAATGGAAGGAGACCGCCTGAAATTCCACCTCGCCCTTAAAGCGGGGCGGAGGCACTGCGCCGGGCAGATCCTTGATCTCCACCTCCACGTCCATCATCTCGCAGAAACGCCCGAAGGCGGTCGCACCGTTTTGGAACTGCTCGGTAAAATTGATGAGCTTGCGGACAGGCTCGGTGAAGTTATTGATATAAAGTACAAAAGCGATCAGATCGGGCGCATATAACTGCCCTTGCGAAATAAGGATCGCACCCACTACCAGTACCGCCACCGTAATAAAGGTGGTAAAGGCACCCAGCCCCGAATGGAAGATGCCCATATTCCGGTAGGAGCAACGCTTGGCGTTGAGAAGATTATCGTTGAGGACCTTGAATTTCTTGCCCTCTTCCGCCTCGTTGGCAAAGGATTTCACCACGCGGATGCCCGAAAGGTTATCCTCCATCCCCGCGTTGAAATTCCCCATCTGCACCCGATTTTCCTTAAAAGCGGCACGCATCCTTTTATTGCATTTTCCCGCATAGAGGATCATCAGAGGCAGAATCAAAAGTGCCACCAACGCCAGCTTCCAGCTCACCGTCATCATAATGATCAGCGAACCGATCAGCTTGATAAAGGAGATGAAAAGATCCTCCGGACCGTGGTGCGCCAGCTCAGCAATATCAAAAAGATCGTTGCCGATACGGCTCATCAGCTGACCCACCTTCTGATTATCATAGAAGCTGAAGGAAAGCCGCTGATAATGGTGAAAGAGCTTTTCGCGCATAGAATATTCCATCCGCGCGCCCATCATATGACCGTAGTAGGCGGTGAAATAG
>JAZQAQ010000228.1:0-8452 GCA_045545255.1 Eubacteriales bacterium
AGCTGATCCCCGATATGGTGCGTATTCCTTGCTATATCGTGGTGATCGCAGGCTTTGTTACGCTGGTTCAGATGTTTATGCACGCCTATATGCCCGCTCTGTATGACCTTTTGGGCGTCTATCTGGCGCTGATCACCGTAAACTGCATCATCCTCGGCAGAGCAGAGATGTTTGCAGGTAAAAACTCTGTCGGTAAATCGGTGCTGGACGGCTTGGGTATGGGTCTGGGCTTTACCATTGCCCTTTTGGCGATGGCAACCATTCGTGAGGTCTTTGGCAGCGGCACCTTTGCGGGGATCGAGATCCCCTTCCTGGTAGACCATTCCGTCAGCTTTTTGATCAAAGCCCCCGGCGGTATGCTGGTCTACGGCCTGCTGATCGCAGTCGTAAGCTGGCTGACCCACGGCAAATTCCCCAAGAAAAAAGATTTTTCCTGCGCAAGCTGTCCTTCTGCTGAATTTTGCGGCGGGCATTGCGATCAGGCTGCAAAGGAGGGCAAATAAATATGGATACTTTTAAGAATCTCATCGTCATTATGATGTCCTCGGTCCTTGTAAATAACTATGTTTTGAGCCGCTTCCTCGGTATCTGCCCCTTCCTGGGCGTTTCCAAAAAGCTCAACCAGGCCACCGGTATGGGCATCGCGGTCATCTTTGTTATGCTGATGGCTACCGCGGTGACCTGGCCGATCCAGTACTATGTTTTGGATAAAAACGGTCTGGGTTATATGCAGACCATCGTCTTTATTCTGGTTATTGCTTCTTTAGTGCAGTTCACCGAGATCGCACTGAAGAAGTATATCCCCTCTCTCCATAAGAGCTTGGGCGTCTATCTGCCGCTGATCACTACGAACTGTGCTGTATTGGGTGTGACCATCAATAATATCACCGACGGCTTCAGCTTTGTGGAGTCTATGGCAAGCTCTTTGGGTTGCGGTCTGGGCTTCCTGCTGGCGATGGTGCTTTTCTCCGGCTTGCGTTCCAAAATCAACGACCGCAAGATCCCGGTCCATTTCAGAGGTCTGCCGGCAACCTTGATTGCCGCATCCTTTATCTCTCTCGCTTTCTTCGGCTTTGCCGGAATTGTTGATAATCTGTTTGCATAAGGCGAGTATTTTGACAAATTCTTGTCACCCTGAAAAACGAAGGAGAAATATTAATGTTAAACGATATTTTGATCTGCCTTCTCGTCGTTGCCTTGATCGGTGCTGTGGCGGGTGTCCTTTTGGTGCTGGCCTCTCACTTTATGGCAGTCAAGGTAGACGAGCGGCTTACTGAACTTCGCGCCTGCCTGCCCGGTGCCAATTGCGGTGCCTGTGGCTATGCCGGCTGCGATGGCTATGCAGAAGCGTTGTCGAAGGGCGTAGCTGCACCAAATCTCTGCACCCCCGGCGGGAATGAGAGTGCTCAAAAGATCGGTGCCGTTCTCGGTATAGAGGTCGGCGAGATCGAGCGGAAGGTGGCGTTTGTTCACTGCAACGGCACCTGTGAGGCTTCTGCCCAAAAAGCGCAGTACGTGGGCTATCCCAGCTGCCGCGGCGCATCCTTGCTTTACGGCGGTCCGAACGTCTGCCTTTGCGGCTGTGTGGGCTGCGGCGACTGCGCCAAGGAATGCCCCGTTGACGCCATCTGCCTTGTGGACGGCGTGGCTCGGGTAGACAGCCGCCTCTGTATCAACTGCGGAATGTGTGCCAAGACCTGCCCCAAGGGGATCATCTTTATGGTTCCCGCAGGCGGCAGAGCGGTAATGCTTTGCAGCAATACCGAAAAGGGCGCAGTAGCAAGAAAGGCTTGCAAAAATGCTTGCATCGGCTGTAAAAAATGCGAACTGAACTGTCCCGAAAAGGCTGTTAAGGTGGAGAATAATCTGGCAGTGATTGATTACACTAAATGTACCGGCTGCGGTATTTGTGAGCAAAACTGTCCCACCCACTGTATCCGCGCCATCGATTTTGATGCGGTCAATGTGAAATAATATGAAGAAGAACCAAAATTCGGACCTTGCGCCTCGGCGCAAGGTCCGTAATGACATCATCCTTGTTTTTGCTGTGTTGCTCTTGGCGGCGGTTGTTTTTTTGATCTTCCATTTTTCCGGCTCCCGCGGAGATCGGGTAGCGGTGCTGATCAACGGTGCAGAAACTGCCTCTTATCCACTCTCCGAAGATTTGGAGACGGTCATCCAAACAGGTGACGATACCAACGTCCTGGTTATCCGTGACGGCGAAGCCTTGGTCAAAGCGGCGAACTGTCCGGACGGAATCTGCGTGGGTCATCGTGCCATCTCCAAGGAAGGGGAGACCATCGTTTGCCTGCCCCATAAGCTTGTGATTAAGGTAGTATCCTCTGCGGAGGAGGATTTGGATATCGTTGCATAGAATGAAGAAGAATAAAACAAAAAAATTGGCTTTTTTGGGTCTTTGTACTGCGGTAACATTGATCCTCTCCTATGTGGAGGCCCTGCTTCCGCCCCTCTGGGCGGCGGTCCCCGGTATCAAAATGGGTCTGCCCAATATTATGATCATCTTCCTGCTGTATCGCTTCGGTGTTAAGGAGGCGGCAGCGGTGTCGCTGGTGCGGCTGATCATCGTGGCACTGCTTTTCGGCAATGTGATGACCCTTGCATATAGCTTTGCAGGCGCGGCGTTGAGCCTTTCTCTGATGACTCTCTTTAAAAAATGGGATGCCTTCTCTATGGTCGGCACCAGTATCATCGGCGGCGTCTCCCATAATCTGGGTCAGATTTTAGTGGCGATGCTGGTGATGCAGACGCGGGAAATCGGGTACTATATGATCGTCCTTGCGGTCACCGGTACGGTGGCAGGAATCCTGATCGGGTTGGCGGGAATGCTGGTGGTTAGATATACAAAGCATATCCGTATATAATATTCGCATAGCACAGTATATTTTTACTGTTGACAAATGATGGTATTGTATGTCATAATCACAATAGGTAAATTTGGCAATCCCCCAATTAATTATAAGGAGAAAAAGAAATGAAGAAGATTTTATGTCTGGTTTTGGCTCTGCTGATGGTCGTCACCTGCTTTGCAGGCTGCGGTGCAAAGGCAGAGGAACTCAAGTTCGGTTCCGGTGTGTATGCCTACTATAAGAAGGCGACCAATGCGGACGGGGAGACTGTGGGTGCAGGTGAGGTTGTGATCAATGTCGCATCCGTTCTCTTGGATAAGGACGGCAAGATCGTCAAGTGCGCCATCGATACTGCAGATAATACCATCAGCTATACCTCTGAAGGTAAGGCTGTTGTCCTCAAGGAATTTCCCACCAAGTATGAAAAGGGCAAGGACTACGGTATGGTAGCCTATGGCGGCGCAAAGAAGGAATGGTTCGAGCAGATCGACGCCTTCACCGCTCTGATCGCAGGTAAGACCATTGACGAAGTCAAGGCTTTGGTTGCAAGTGATAAGAAGGGCACCGAGGATGTTATCAACGCCGGTTGCACCATCTTCATCGAGGATTATGTGAAGGCTCTGGAAAAGGCTGTGGCCAATGCTGCAGAGTCCAAGGCTACCAAGGACGCTACCCTCAAGCTGGGTGTTGTCACCACTGCTACTCCTGCTGATGCTACCGAGGAGAAGGAAGGCTCTCAGGCTTTGGATACCACCATCGTTGCTTCCGCTATCGACGCAAAGGGCAAGGTGATCGTTGCCAATACCGATGCTGTTCAGGCGAAATTTACCTTCACCACCAAGGGTATTGCTACTCTTGATGCCGCTGCCGCCATCAAGACCAAGAAGGAGCAGGGTAAGGACTATAATATGGCTGCTTACGGCAAAGACCTCAATGGTGACGGCGTTGTGAAGGAATGGTTTGAGCAGGGTGCTGCATTTGATGCCGCTCTGGTCGGCAAGGATGCAGACGGCATCGCCGCTCTGGCTATCGAGACCGGCTACGGCGCAGAGGATCTGCAGACCGCAGGCTGTACCATTAACGTCAGCGATATGGTTAAGGCTGCTGTTAAGGCTGCTACCGTTGCCTGATTTTAGGTTATAAAATCAAAGGGGATGCGGATGCATCCCCTTTTTTGGAGTTTATATTATGAAACGATTTCTTGCGGTGCTGATCATCGCAGTACTTTGCGCGGGGCTATTCGGCTGCGATATCGCGCCCCGTCGGTATACCGATTATTTCTTTGATTATTTTGATACCGTCACCACCATTGTGGGCTATGCAGAGTCCGAGGAGGAATTTGAACGGATCAGTGCAGAGATAAAGGCGGAGCTGGAGGAATACCACCGTCTTTATACCATCTATAATCGCTATGAAGATTTGAATAATCTCCATACAGTCAATAGTCTGAAAAACGGAAAGCACGCAGAAGTGAAGGTGGATCAAAAGATCATCGACCTTTTGCTGTATGCCAAGGAGCTGTATACCCTTACCGACGGGAAGGTCAATATTGCAATGGGAAGCGTCCTTTCCATTTGGCACGATTATCGTACAGCCGGTATGGATGATCCGAAGGAAGCGCAGCTTCCGCCTATGGAAAAGCTTCGTGCCGCTGCTGCTCACACCGATATTGAGCAGCTTCAGATCAATGAGGAGCAGGGGACGGTCTATCTGGCAGACCCGCAGATGTCTTTGGATGTGGGTGCCATCGCCAAGGGCTATGCCGCAGAGGCGATTGCCCGCGTTCTGGAGGCGCGGGGGATCAGCGGATATCTTTTGAATTTAGGCGGCAATGTTCGCAGTATCGGCGCCCGTCCCGACGGAACGCCTTGGACGGCCGGTATTGAAAACCCCGATAAGGAGGATGCGGAAAAGCCTCATATCGCCTACCTCGCGCTTTCGGGTGAATCACTGGTCACCAGTGGCTCTTATCAGCGGTACTATACTGTGGACGGAAAGAGGTATCACCACATCATTGACGGAGATACACTGATGCCCGGTGAGAATTATCGCTCGGTCTCGGTCCTCTGTAAGGATTCCGGGCATGGAGACGGGCTTTCTACCGCTCTCTTTACGATGACCTATGAAGAAGGGGTGAAGTTGGTGGATTCTTTGCAGGACGTGGAGGCGATGTGGGTCTTGCCCGACGGGACGCAGCGTTACTCCAAAGGCTTTCATCAATTTGAGATCAAAAAATAAATCAAGAGCATAAAAAATAACCCTTGACCGATGCTTCTTTACGCATAACGGTCAAGGGTTATTTCTGTTCACTCTTGATATCTAACATCTATTTAACCTCTCTTTCGTAGAATCAATGCACCTTCGATTTTGAACTTCTGCTCCCTGCTTCACGATTCATCTGCTTTGTATTGCACTCTTAAGTGAGTTTCCTCGGTGTTTCGGAATCGTTCTTATGAAGGCTGCATCCCTTGGCTTCCGACGCTTGGCGTATGGTCGATCCTTTCTGTAAAGTACCGTTTATTCTCGGATTCGCTGCGATCGGTTGCCGAAGCTTATCTGTACATTGGTATCACCTTTCCCTTTCCTTGTCTATATAATAGCACAAAAATTTTCAAAAAACAATATGTAATGTTGTATAAAATACACGATAATTCTTTGTAAAAAACACAGAAATTCTTTCCTCGATGCATTTTTTTGTTGACAACGCCATATTTTTTCTGTTAAAATATATTTGTTGAGCAAACGAGGAGCTGTAAAAAACGCATGTTTTTTGCAGCTCCTTTTTTTATTCAATTGTTTCCAAGAGAAAGCTCACGGGACGAAATCCGTCATTGCAGGAAATCATAGCGGAGTGTTCGTTTTTCATCCAGCCGTCAAAGAAGTTGCCTCCTCCTTGGGATAGAGTTTGGGCAAAGGAGGCCATACTCTCCCAGGCAGAGTTGCAAAGACCCTCGGGTTTTTGCCCGCTCTTTGCAATAAAGACCTGCCCTACCTTCAGATCGCAGGCGTGCTCGATGGGGTTTTCGTATTGGTGCATCAGATCCTCGTAGACGGTCTGCCGCATAACAGTGATTTTGATGTCTTTCATTTTTCGATCCTCATTTTGATATCGCCCGTGCTGGTCGTGATCTCGCATTTTCCGCCGCTTATCGTCTTGGGAGTATCCACTTTACCGGTCTCGGATCGGGCAAAGAAAATCTTATCGGTCAGCAAGCTGCCTCTCACGTCTCCCGTATCGGTTTCGATCAAAAGCTCGGCGGCATCCGAAGCTTCAAATGTGATGTCGCCCGTACTTCTCTTAACGGTCATTTTTTCTGCTGCGATCACTTTGTTCAGCGATAAATCTCCCGTATCGCCCGCAGATTTGAGATTTTTGCACGCAAAATCCTTCAATTTCATCTTGCCGGTGGAAACGCTGAAATCAGCATCCCCTGTGCAGACCACATTGGAAATCGTAATTCCTCCCGTTGAAGTGGAGAGCGTCAGGGCACCTGCGGCGGTGTTTTCAAGACGGATGCTGCCGGTACTTGTTCTTATTTTAATAAGTTCCTCGGCAGAGGCAAAGAAACGGACGTCGCCTGTGCTCAGTAGAATATCCACACTTTCAAATTTAAAATCCTGCGGGATTTGGAGGTCTCCTGTGCTGTTTTGGATGATGAGTCCGGAATATGCAGTCTTTGGCAGATAAACCGTGATCTTGGGGGTGCTGAAATTGAAGCCGATATGCTCGTACCACTTTCTTGCATCGATATTTTTGATGATAAGCGTATCATCCGCCACTTCCAGAGAATGGGGGGCGTTTTTATATTCGTAGCATACGACCGAGCATTGTGCGTCTTCAGCGGATGCAAAGGTAATATGGGTGGTGTCGGCTTGGATGGAAATACTGTTGAAATCTTCACTGATCTTGTGCGAAACGGCTTCACATTTGTTGGTTGATAATTTGGTGAAATCCCATTTGAATGTTATCATCACACTTGCAAAAACGAGACCGCCGATCACTACGAGGATCGTAGCGATGGCAAGCCATATTTTTGTTGCGGTATTCATTTCACATCCTCCTTTTTAATGAAACAATTCTTGAGCCATACGGCCAACTTCTTTGTGAGGATCAGGATGCCTCTGGCGGCTGCCTTGCACCCGAAGAAGAGAAAAACAGATAGACCCGCAAGCAGGAGCCCTGCGCCGATCACTGCAATTCCCGCCGGATTTTTCTCAATGAAAGCAAAGACTGCTCCGCTTATAATGGCACCCAGCGCCCCTCCGACCAGCGCAGCGAATGCTGCCCAGAGAGAAACGATTATAGCCCAAAGGGATGTGTAAAGGGCAATAACAACAGCCCCTGCACCGATCCCCAAGGAAACCCAGATGGGGGAGCCCAGTACCAAAAGGATGATTTCCCAAACCCGTAGCTGTCGCTTGGGGATGATCCTCTCTTTTGCAATCTTGGTTAAGGGAATATCCGTGATCACCTGCACCAAGATTTCATCAACGGTGCCCGCCGCCGAAACCGCTTCTTCCTCTGTGAGTCCCTCTTCGATCCGATCCTCGATCATTTCGTTATAAAAGGAAAGGCACTCCTCAATATCGTCCTGCGGCAATCCCGCCAAGCCTTGGCGCAACTGTATAAGAAATTCCTGCTTATTCATTGCAATCATCCTCCTTGGTAACAAATCGGTATATGGATAGGACTTCTTTCCATTCCTCCTTGAAGGCTTCAATTCTTCTTTGTCCTTCATCGGTGATGTGATAATATTTCCGCAGCCTGCCACCGTGCTCTGCGGTGCGTACCGTCAGCATCTTCGCTCCCTCCAGCCGCTTCAAAATGGTATAAAGGGTGGATTCGGAAAGCTCAATATACGGCTTCATATCCTTGATGATTTTGTAGCCGTAGGAGTCTTCGTCCTTAATGGCGGCCAGGACGCATACATCTAATAGCCCTCGCTTCATTTGAATATCCATACTATGCCCCCTTTCACGATATACATCGTAACACGAAGTATATAAATTGTCAATCCCCATTTTAAACTGTCAGACAGGTTTTCACCACAATGCTACAATGAAAAAGAAAGGATACCCGAAGGTATCCTTTCTTTTTTTGTCGAAGTGACAGGACTCGAACCTGCAGCATCTTGCTCCCAAAGAAATCCGGAGTACCTGTTTCCGCTTGTTTCCGGGCATTTCCGCCCCTTTCCGCTCGGAAACACATCCTTTCCGGCGCTCTTACCTCCACTGTTTCCGTGTACTCCGGTCGTGTCTGTGGGATAAACTGTGGTCAAGCAAAACACCCCGAATGCAGCTTCCGCCGCATCCGAGGTGTTTTTTGTCGTCTGTATGGTAACTCTGTCTGCCCCAAAAGTCAAGGCCTTTCGCAAAACAAATTTTGCCCCGCAGAAGACAAAGAAAAAGGGATTGAGAAAAGGTGCGAAAAATGATATAATAATCTAACCGATAAATAAGAATTTGTAGGTGCGTGCAATGAACCTAATAGAATTAACTCACAAGAACGATATTTTACAAACATATGAGATTTACAAACACTGTATGTTTATGCCTACCGAAGAAAAGTTTAATAAGAAAGTAGA
>JAZQAQ010000229.1:0-3068 GCA_045545255.1 Eubacteriales bacterium
ATTGCCTGCATCCACCAGCTCGGCCAGCTCTGCCAGCTCCGCAGCGGTGCTAACGGTAAAGACCGTGGCAGTAGTGTTGCTTGCGTATTCACTGATAGAGGGGTAGTCGCCCTTCAAATAAAGATTAACGATCAGCTCACCGATGGAATTGGCAGGAACAAGAGCACCCACCTCATAGGTGACGCCGTCTGCCTCTGCATTCAAAACGGTGGTGGAGCTATACTTAGAGGGAACGGTATAACCACCCTTGGTAACGCGGGAAAAGCCGGTATCCTCCTGCAGAACGCCGTCCTTCCAAACCTTCAGGCGAAGATCGATCACGCCTTCGGTCTCATCTGCGGAAAAGACCAGATCACCGTTTGCATCCACGGTAAAGGCATTGGTATTAACACCGCCCTTGGCGTGGTTCATTACGTACGCCATCTTCAGATTATCCGCAGTCTCAAGCTTATTTGCATACAAATGGTTATACTCATCGGTCTCCTCGCCGTAGATACCGGCGAGATAATAACTGGTAGAAAAATCGCCGTAGTTACGTTCGCTGAAACGGCTGATCACATCGACACCGGTCGAGCTGGCAAGAGTGCCGGTATTCTGAATCGTACCGGCGCTATAGCAACCGTGAACCGTGATATTATCACCGGAACCGCCCCAACCGCAAATGCCGCCTGCAGCGGTGGTATTGCAGGTGATGGTACCTAAATTAAAGCAGCCGTAGATCTCCGCACTGGAACGGGATACGCCGGTAATACCGCCGACACCGTCCGTACCGGAGAGGATGGTGATAGCCGCTTTATTATAGCAGTTCTGGATCACGCAGCCATCGCCGTAACCGGCAATGCCGCCGGCACGGTTGGCAGCAGTCACGCTACCGCTCTCGATACCGATATTCCGCAGCTTTGCCTTATAAGCATAGCCAAAAAGACCTGCACCGTTGCGGGTCTCGTCATAGATCTGCAGATTCGAGATGGTATGACGCTGACCGTCGTAAGTACCGCGGAATCTACAGTAGTCTTCCGAAGAAGTATAGTAGCCGATAGGAGTAAAATTATCGGAAGTCAGCGTAATATCCTTGGTCTGGAGAAAGGTATAGCCGTACATCTCCATACCGCCATTGACCAATTTCGCTAATTGATTCAGATCCTTTTCCGACTCAATGTAGTAGGTGCCCGCTGCTGATGCGGCGGTCATATCCTTGACATAGACGGGCGTATCCGCCGCGCCCACAGAAAAGACCATACCGCTCAGCAAAGATACCAGCAGACAAGCGATGGTTATCTTTGCGATCAAACGTTTCTTCATTTGATACCTCTTTTCCCGAAAACAACGCTTTCTAACGAAAACACGTTACTTCCGATTTTATAAATGTATAAACATCCGTTTTGATTATATCACGCAATACATTAATTTGAAATGAACTGATGTTGTTTTTTTTCAACACTATGTTGCATCTCAATCGCCCCCATTTTTTGTTTGACAAAGATAGAAAGGTATGCTATTCTTTCATTAAATAATAAATACGGAGGGTTTATCATTATGCATTTTGAATACTGCACGCCGGAAGAGGTCGGCATCTCCTCTGCCGCCATCGAACAATACATCCGCTCTTTAGAGGATGCTCCGCTCGCCACCCACGATCTGATCATTATGCGTCACGGCAAGATTGCCTTTGAGCATTACTGGAAGCCTTTTCATAAAGACTTTATGCATCGGATGTACTCGGTGACAAAAAGCTTCGTCTCCCTTGCCATCGGCTTTTTGGAGCAGGACGGCAAGATCAAGCTGGATGATAAGCTGATCCAATATTTTCCCAAGGAATATGAATGTCAGCCGGACGAAAACTTCCGCAATCAGACCATCCGTCACACCCTGATGATGGCCACCTCCCTGCCCAAGCGCAGTTGGTTTGTGGATAAGCCTGAGGATCGGGTACAGCACTATTTTGAAAACCCCAGCAAGAATTCCCGTCCCTCCGGCACCGTGTTTACCTACGACAGCGAAGGCTCCTTCGTCCTCGGCGCTTTGGTAGAGCGTGTGACCGGGATGAAGCTGATGGAGTATCTGCGGATCAAGCTTTTTGATAAAATCGGCGTAGGCGAAATGGATTGTCTCCTCTGCCCCGGCGGTCATTCCTGGAGTGACTCCGCCCTCATCTGCAGACCGATGGATCTTTTGAGAGTCGCCAAGTTTTGTATGGACAAGGGCCGCTACAACGGCGAGCAGATCCTCAACGAAGAATACGTTACCGCCGCTTGCGCCAAGCAGATCGACTGCAGCAATACCGGCTTGAATGAGTTCGATGACCAAGGCTATGGTTATCAGATCTGGCGTTCCTTTGATAACTCCTTCTTCTTTAACGGAATGGGCTGTCAGTTTGCGCTTTGCATTCCCGATAAAGATATTATTATGGTCTACAATGCAGATAACCAAGGCAACCCCGCCGCAAAGAAGATCATCTTCGATAACTTCTTCAATCTGATCAGCCGACCCGCAGGAGAGCCTCTCCCAAAGAATGAAAGTGCCTATCGTGCACTGGAGGAGTATGCAACCACTCTGACGCTCTACGCCGCAAAGGGTGAAAAGCACGCCGCCATTGAAAAAGAGATCAACGGCGTCACTTATAAATTACTGGAGAATCCTATGGGCATCTCCAAGCTCTCCCTGGAGTTCAGAGAAAACGGCGGGTTCCTGCGGTATACCAACGCCCAAGGGGATAAAGAGATCCCCTTCGGTCTTTGCCGCAACGCCTTCTCCCTCTTCCCCCAGATCGGGTATGCGGATCTGATGGGCACCAAGGAGGGCGACAGACTGTATCAATGCGCCGCATCTGCTGCTTGGGTAACTGAAAATCAACTCTTTATCAAGGTGCAGATCATTGATACCTATTTCGGTAATCTCAATATCAAACTGGGCTTTGACGGTGATAAGATCGGCATTTTAATGACCAAAACCGCAGAGGACTTCTTGAGCGAATATGAAGGCTTTGCAGGCGGAATTAAGGAATAAAATAAAACAAAAAATGGGCTGTAAAAAATGCGAGTTTTTTACAGCCCATTTTTGGGGGATAG
>JAZQAQ010000230.1:0-4063 GCA_045545255.1 Eubacteriales bacterium
AGAAGATTTCTTCTGTTACCAACCATCTTCAACAGGCCGCGACGGGAATGATGATCGTTGGGGTTCTTCTTCAGATGCTCGGTCAGCTCATTGATACGAGCGGTCAAGATTGCGATCTGGACCTCGGGAGAACCGGTATCCTTATCGTGCAGCTTATTAGCGTCGATAACGGAATTTTTGATCTCTTTCTTCAGCATTTTTCTTTCACCTTTCTTTCAGATTTGCCTCGGCCGGAACTGAGACGCCGCCCGGTGAAAGGCGTACATCCAAGCTCGGTCATACTGACAGCCGTTTAATTATACATCAAGTATTTGCAAAAGTAAAGACTTTTTTTATTTTTTTTATTGTGTTATTCTTTTTGAAAAATATGGGAGGTTTACGGAGATGAAGATCACGTTTTTGGGAAGCGGTCACGGCGTACCCGAGCCGGGCAGACGCTGCACCTCAATGATGGTAGAGGTGGGAGACCGTATTTACTTGATCGATGGGGGTGCGCCGGTAGCGGAGATCCTCATTAACCGATGGAATTCTGTGAAGGACAGGGGTGCTTTCGCTCCCATTAAGGCAGTTTTTACCACCCATAAGCACAGTGATCATACCTTTGGATTGATCGAGTTGCTGTGCCTTGCTACCTGGTATCATACGGAGTCCTCTTGGGTGACCCATCTGACGGATGAACGGCTGAAAAATGCTATCGTGGAAGTGATCGAAGCCTCCTTCAGCAACAATGCTTACGATCACGAGCGGATGCCCATCAAGGTGGTACAGGGCGGCTATGTTTATGAGGATGAAGCTGTTCGTGTAACCTACATTCCGGTGCGGCATACCGATGATTCCTGCGCCATTCTTTTGGAGGCGGAAGGAAAGCGGGTGCTCTTCTGCGGGGATCTTTCGGGTCATTTGAAGCACGATGATTTCCCCAAGATCGCACTGGAGGAAGAGTCCGATCTGGTGATCTGCGAAATGGCGCATTTTGATGCGGAGGAGATCCGCCCCTATATGGAGCGGTGCAAGACTAAAAAATGGTACTTTAATCACGCCAGTGAGCGGAAGGCGGGCGAGGGCTATTGTACTATTATAGAGATGGGAAACAAGTTTGGTTATCCTGTCTTTCTGGCACATGATAACGAAGAGATCCTGATTTGATTCAGGATCTCTTTTTTTCTTCGTTTTACTTGAATTTACAGTATATCTATATTATAATAATATAGAATATGATTTTGAAAGGAAAGAGGCATGAAGCGGAAATCCTTATTCATCTTAATAATGGCGGCGATGCTGCTGCTCTCTTCCTGCTCGCTGGGCGGGGATATGGGTACCTTACTGACGCCTCCGACTATGAGTGTGGGCCGGGAGACGCTGACAAAGGCTATCAAAGCTGCCATTGGGGAAGGATATGAATTGGTCTATCCCCAGGCGGGCTCCTATCGGACCGGCATCATCTCCGAGGATCTCAACGGCGACGGGCAGACGGAAGCGGTCTGCTTTTACCGCCCCACCAAGTCCGAAGGAAAGCTGAGCTTTCTGGTGATGGAGAATCTGGGTGAAAGCTGGGCACTGATGGGGAAAGGTGGGAGTGAAGCAGCATCGGTGGGCAGAGTGGCATTCGGTGATCTGGACAGAGACGGCGTCTCTGAGATCGTTGTGGGATGGCAATATCTGACCGATACCGACGGAAGCTACGACGTCTATTCCTTTTCCGGCGGAAAAGCGATCAGTCAGCATACGGGGCTTTATACCCGTTTCGTCATAATGGACGGCGACCCGGACGGACTCTTGGTGATGAGCCGCAATTCTTCTACAAAATCCGTTACCGCTTCGCTGGTGGGGGTGACCGAAGGGAAGATTGGGTTGGTCAATACCGTGGCGATGTATGGCAAAGCTACCGATTATCTCGCCATCACGCCCGCCAAGACTGCAGACGGAAAGCAGGCGGTATATATCGATGAGCAATTGGAAAACGGGCAGACCTTCACCGAAGTATTGGCGGTAGACGCCGAGGGACGTTTGACCAATGAGCTGTTGGCCCAGCCGGATGTTTCGACTTTGCGTTATACGGCGATCACCTGCAGAGATCTCGACGGGGACGGCGTTTTTGAAATCCCCATCGAGGAGGCGTTGCCTTCCTATATCCGCAACGGAGTGGAGGAAAACCTTTATCTTATTCATTGGAATCATTTTGACGGCACAAAGCTGACGCCAAGCTCTCAATCTTTTGTGGATATTACCGAGAAGTTTTCTCTGGACTATCCGGACGATTGGTACGGAAAGGTGACCGTGGAGCGTCCCGAGAGCGGGAATCGTTCCTTTGCCTTCAAGACGATGAAGGGGGAGGATCTCTTTACCATTCGGGTCTACGGGCTGGCAGAGTATTCCGATGAACTGAGCAAAGCCGGCTGGTTCAAGCTGTATAGCGACAGTGATCACGTCTATACCGTATTTTGCAACGAGAATAATTCTATGGGAATCAATTATCAGCGGGTCTACGGACTGTTTAGCGCGATCGTATAGGAGGTTGACGAAATGAAGAAGGTTTTAATATTAGAAGACGAGGAAGCTATCCGCGCATTTGTTGTACTCAATCTTCGGCGGGCAGGCTATGAGACCATCGAGGCGGGATGCGGCGAGGATGCGTTGGTGCTTTTTGATCAAAATCCCGATATTGATATTGCGGTACTGGACGTAATGCTCCCGGGAATCGACGGACTGGAGGTCTGCAAGACCATCCGTGCTTCCAATCAGAAGGTGGGCATTATTATGCTGACTGCCAAGGCGCAGGAAAACGATAAGGTGGCAGGGCTGATGAACGGTGCCGACGACTATGTGGCGAAGCCCTTCTCTCCGCTGGAGTTGATCGTGCGGGTGGATAGCCTTTACCGCAGAGTGCAGATGATGAAGGGAGCCCCGGTGGATAGCGGGGATGAATTGAAGGAAGGACCCTTCAGCCTCAACGTCAAGAGCCGCAAGCTGCATAAAAACGGCGAGCGGATCGAGGTGACGCAGGT
This sequence comes from Eubacteriales bacterium, assembly GCA_045545255.1. Classification (GTDB taxonomy): domain Bacteria; phylum Bacillota; class Clostridia; order Oscillospirales; family QAKW01; genus QAKW01. The sequence continues at coordinate 3,006 of JAZQAQ010000230.1, forward strand.
GGAATTTCAGTTGATGAAGCACTTTTTGGAGAATCCGGGAAAGGCATTCTCCCGTGAAGAGATCTTCCGTACGGTTTGGGGCGATGCCTTTGGTGGGGATCGGCATAAGATCGTGGATGTGAATATCCGTCGCTTGCGGATCAAGATCGAGGACGATCCCTCCGCACCCAAGTTTATTCAGACGGTCTGGGGCTTTGGTTATCGCTGGGGTAATGAATAAGAATCAATATTTTGAAAAACTGAAGACGAAAATACCGGAGCTTTACGAAAAGGCAAAGGAATTGATGATCCTGGCAAAGAAGCGCGTCTTTACCGGTATCACCCGCCGCTGGCTGATCAACGTTTTTGGCGTGATTCTGCTGGTGGTGATTTTGGTGTTCTCCGTTTTGTGCGCCATCGTCAAAAATTCCTACTACAACGGCAGTATCAGCACCTTAAAGGCAAGCGGGGAATATGTGTCCCGATACTTTGAGCGGTATATCTATCCGCAGTACCACAGCGTTTCTGCGGGATTTATGGCACTGGTAGAGGATTTTGAGGATAAAAGCACGATGGAGATGCAGGTCATCTCTCTCAACGGCAGTATGGTCTTTTCTTCCACCGGATTTGAGATCGAGGAGCTCAACGAGACGCCCGATCTCTTGCAGGCGAGAAACGGAAAAAATGCAAACTGGATCGGCTATAATGCTCCCACCGATGAGCGGGTGGTCAGCGTCTCGCTTCCCCTTTATACCGATGACGGCATTATGGTGGGGACGGTGCGGATGATGTCGTCGCTCCGTCAGGTGGATCGTATGCTGATGCAGATCAATCTGACCATTATCGGCGTGGGAATCTTTATTATCCTGCTGACGGCGTTTACCGGTTCGTACTTTATTAAATCCATCGTTGTGCCCGTCAGCATCATCAACGAGACGGCAAATGAGATCGCGAAGGGAAATATGACTGCGCGGATCGGACGGGTGGAAAAGGACGATGAGATCGGTGATCTCTGCCGCACCATCAATACGATGGCAGAAGAGCTATCCCAGACCGAACGGCTGAAAAACGAATTCATC
>JAZQAQ010000231.1:0-9578 GCA_045545255.1 Eubacteriales bacterium
TGCGCTGGACTTTGCCACCGACGCCGCCTTGCGTAAGGCGATCAAGGCGTTGCCGTGGCAGCCTGCCACGGTGATCGTCTCCCAGCGCACCTCCTCCATTGCCCACGCAGACCGTATTCTGGTCTTGGACGACGGCGAGGCAGTCGGCTTGGGTACCCACGAAAGCGTGCTGGAAAGCTGCCCCGTCTATCGGGGGATCTACGATTCTCAATTCAAAAAGGAGGGCGAATAACAATGAAAAAGACCGATCAAAAAGCCGCCCTCCGCGGTGTTCTCCATCGGCTGAAGCCCTATAGCGGCTGGATCATCCTTTCCATCCTGCTGGCGACGCTGACGGTTGTATTCTCCCTCTATATCCCCATTCTGGGGGGCTACGCCATCGACTATATCATCGGTCCGGGCAAGGTGGATTTTACCGCCATCGGCGAGATTTTTCTGAAGATCGGCGTTGTGACCGCCGTCACTGCCCTGCTGCAATGGGTAATGAATACCATCAATAATAAAATCACCTATCAGGTGATCGAGGATGTGCGGCTGGAGGCGATCCGCAAGCTGCAAAAGCTGCCCATCTCCTATCTGGACAGCCATCCCTCCGGCGATATCGTCAGCCGTATTATCGCAGACGTAGACCAGTTTGCAGACGGCTTACTGCTGGGCTTCACCCAGCTTTTCACCGGAATCGTTACCATTCTGGTGACCCTCATCTTTATGCTGACCATTCATCCCGCCATCACCGCGCTGGTGGTGGTACTGACCCCCCTCTCTCTGCTGATGGCGCGGTTCATCGCCAACCGTACCTACAATATGTTTAAGCTGCAATCGGAGATTCGGGGCGAGCAGACGGGCTTTATCGACGAAATGCTGGGAAATCAAAAGGTGGTCAAAGCATTTGGTCGGGAGAAAATCAACGCCGATCGCTTTGATCAAATCAACAGCCGACTTGAAAAGGCGTCCCTCAAGGCAACCTTTTTCTCCTCCCTCACCAATCCCTGCACCCGCTTCATCAACAGTATGATCTATGCAACGGTCGCCCTCTGCGGCGCACTGGTTGCACTGGGCGGCGGACTGACGGTGGGCGGACTGACCAGCTTTTTGAGCTATGCCAACCAATATACCAAGCCCTTTAATGAAATCTCCGGCGTCATCACCGAGCTGCAAAACGCCCTTGCCTGCGCCGGACGGATCTTTGATCTCACCGACTGTGCCCCAGCCCTCACCGAGACGGGCAACGAGGAATTGAAGGAGGTCGAGGGTCATATCACCTTGGAAAAGGTGGCGTTCTCCTATCTGCCGGAGCAAAAGCTCATTGAGGATCTCAATCTGAATGTTGCGCCGGGTCAGCGGATCGCCATCGTGGGTCCCACCGGTTGCGGTAAGACCACCCTCATCAATCTGCTGATGCGGTTTTACGATGTGCGAGAGGGCAGTATCAAGGTGGAGGATATTGATATCCGCTCCGTCACCCGCCGCTCTCTGCGGAAAAACTACGGAATGGTCCTGCAGGATACCTGGATCAAGGACGGCACCGTCAAGGAAAATATTGCCATAGGCAAGCCCGATGCCACCGACGAAGAGATCATCGCCGCTGCCAAGGCATCCCACGCCCATAGTTTCATCAAGCGTCTGCCCCAAGGCTACGACACCCTACTCACTGAAGAGGGAGGCAACCTCTCTCAAGGTCAGCGTCAGTTATTGTGTATCGCAAGAGTGATGCTTTGTCTGCCGCCCATGCTGATTCTGGACGAGGCGACCTCCTCCATTGATACCCGTACCGAACTGAAGATTCAAGATGCCTTTGCTAAAATGATGAAGGGACGCACCAGTTTCATCGTCGCTCATCGGCTTTCCACCATTCGGGATGCAGACGTCATTTTGGTGATGAAGGACGGACGAATCATTGAGCAGGGCAACCACGAAGAACTGCTGATGCAAAAAGGCTTTTACGCCACCCTTTATAACAGCCAGTTCTCCCATAACCCTTCTGCATAAAAAATCGTTCACAATTTGTCTATGGAATTTTAAGCCAAAATTGGGTACAATAGTTACGATATGATATTGAAGGAGCATCAATAAGTGAAACAAACCCGCTTTCACGGACAATTTTTAACACTGCCCAATCTCCTCAGCTATCTGCGACTGGCTTTGATCCCCCTCATCGTCTGGCTTTATTGCGGCGAAAAATCCTACGGTGCCGCCGCGTGGGCGATGGCTTTTTCCGCCGCCACCGATGTGGCAGACGGCTGGATCGCCCGCCACTATAAGCTGGTGACCGACTGGGGAAAGATCATCGATCCCACCGCCGATAAGCTGACCCAGATCGCCATCTGCTTCTGCCTTGCCTGGCGATTTGCCGCAGTACGGTTTATGCTGGTGCTGCTCATTGCCAAGGAGATCTATATGGGTATCATCGGTCTGGTCTTTATCCATAAGACCGACTCGGTAGAAGGCGCTGTGTGGTGGGGCAAAATGACCACCGTCCTTTTCTTCTTGGTCGCCCTGCTTTTGATCCTCTTCCCCGCGATGCCGCAAGGCCTGATCATTGCCTTGGTCGTCATCGAAAGCACCTCCATTATCCTCTCGATGCTCCTTTATACCACCCGCTATATGAAGCTGTACCACCAGCATAAAGCCAATAATGCATAAAAAACCCGCGGAAATCTTTCGATTTCCGCGGGTTTAGACTGTCAAAAAAATCAAATATAACCGCTTTGATCATTCATAAATCCTATTTTTTAGCTTGATGACGCAGGACACGCCCGCAACGGGCACCCGTATGCTCTCCCTTGGCGATCACAGGAGTACCGTTGACGATAACGTAATCCATACCGGTGCAATACTGATTGGGGTTGGCAAAGGTGGCGTGGATCTGCAGCTCCTCAAAATCAAACACGTTGATATCCGCATAGAAGCCGGGCAGGAGGATCCCGCGCCGATCCAAACGGAAATGGCTTGCCGCACGGGAGGTCGCCTTACAGACCGCCTCCTCCAAGGAAATGGCCTTCAGTTCCCGCACATAGCGAATAAAAAAGTAGAACATCGACATAAAGTCCTGAATATTGTCACGGGTGAGGATAGGGCCGTCACTGCCGTCGGTACAGACACGGGTATCGGTCTGCCATAAGTAGATGGGATCTTTGATGACGCTATCGATCATCGTCTGCTCGCTGAACATCACGCCCTGCATAGGGATGGCTCTTGCCTCCACCATATCAGAGGCCGACGCAATAACGTCCAAGAAGCAATCCACCGGCTCCTTGCCCCATTTTTCCACCAGCTCTTTAAACGGTGTTCTGGCAACCTCCGGCCAATGGGAGGGGAACATATACAGCAGGCGATCCCACTGTCCGTCCGCCAAGAAGTACCAATAGCGGTGAAGGTCGGCCTTTACCCGTTCCCGACCCTCCGGATCGTTCAGAATCTCCCGCGCCTTGTCCCAACCGTCAGCATACAGCCAAGGCGGCAACACTGCCAAAGAATTTCCGGTGGCAAAGGTGGTGGGGAGCATATCGCAATAAACGTTCAGATGCTCGTTCTTTCGGGCATCCTTCAGCATATTCATCCCCTTTTGCAGATAATCGTCGGGGACACCGTTATTGTATTTCACGTTCAGATGAGAGACCATACCCCTCATTCCGGTCTTGCGGATGACGTTCAAAAACTCCTCGATGGCGTCCAGAATATGATAGCTTTCGTCCCTCATATGGGAGCAATAAATCCCGTCGTATTCGGCGGCGATCTTTGCCAGCCGCTCCACCTCCTCGGGTCGGCTCAAAATTCCGGGATCAAACTCCAGACCCGTGGAAAGACCGATAAAGCCGGCCTCCATCGCCTCACGCAGAAAGTCTTCCATAACGGAGAACTGCTCGGGGGTATAGTCGGTGGTGTGAATCCCTGCCAAAACCCGAAGATCGTTATGACCGCAAAGCCAAGCCACGTTCATAGAGGTACCCATCGTCTCTGCCTTATCCAAAACTGCCGCCATCGACCCCTTGGGTGCTTCAGGGCTGTTATAATCATAGACGCATTTAACAGACGCTCCTGCAGGATCAAAGCGGTGTCTTTCGGTGTTACGCATAGAGGCACCGCAGTTGCCTACGATCTCGGTGGTCACCCCCTGCCGTACCGCAGTCTGGCACAGGGGATTGGCAAAAATATGCTGATCGGAATGGGAATGAGTATCGATAAAGCCGGGGGTAACCACCTTCCCCGTGGCATCGATCTCCAAGGGAGCGTGAACACCCTTGAGATCTCCGATATAATCGATCTTATCGCCGCAGATCGCAAGATCAGCAAAATATCCCGGCTGACCGGTTCCGTCGATGACGGTGCCGCCGCGGATAATAATATCCGGTTTTCCTTGATAAAAAGACACAACTATGCCTCCTGTTTTAATAAAAAGATTATACGGCAAACTTTCAAGAATAAAAGCCTCCCGATCATTCCATAGTAAGCTCAATAGCGGCAACGGCTGCCGGCGGGATGGTGACGGTATCGCCCTCGATCTTTGCAGTCTTGACCGCAAAGACATCCTGATTCAAGGGCGTGATCTCGGTGGCGGGGTTTTCCGCGATATAAAAGAGTTCCGCGCTCTTGATCTTCTTATTGCCCGTCTCCAGCTTCAGCTCCTGAGCGAAGTTCATATCGGTATTCGCCACGTGGATATAGACCTTATTCCCGGTGGCAGAGCATACCGCGTCAATGGAACCGCTATAGCTGCAATCCAGATGGTATTCGCCATGATGATGACGGAAGAGGCTCATCACAGAGGCCACCGGCTGGAGATAACATTTCTGGCGGGTATCGGAGGGCTGCAGGACCGAAGAGATCAGGATGGCGTTGACCTGCCACACATTGCCGAAGAAGTCTGCCATCGTCGCAATATCCACCACATCGCTATGACGCATAACGGTATTGAGGCAGCGGGCATAGGCAACGCCTGCACCCCAAGAGGAAAGGATCTCACAACGGTTGCGTCCCTTCAATGCAAAATGCCCTTCGGTGATCGCCAGCCGCTTATTACCGGCATCGGCGCGCATCTCCTTGATATGCTCATCCAAGGATTTATACGCATTCATCAGATGGATCCAATCCGACTCATAATCCTCCCGATACTTCGTACCGCAGAGAGGGGAATTCGGCAGACCCGAATCAAAATGATGATGGAACGCCAGCATTTCGATGCCATCCACCCCGCTCATCGTCTTGCACCAATTCTCGGTTTTGGATTTATCTGCCCAACCGATGAGTTTAATAGAGGGATCCCGCTTTTTCATCGCATCGGCAAAGCGCGCGGTGACTTCATAGCATTCTGCTGCGGTAAAGCCGGGGTTATCGGTATAAGAGGTCTCATTGCCGATCTGCCAATACTTCACATGATAGGGATCACGGATGCCGTGCGCCAGCCGCTCCGCATTATCGGGATCGTTGCAATAGGACACCCAATCGGCAGCCTCCTCCGCAGTACCGAGACGGACGGTATCATTTTTAGGATGGCTATAGCAGGAAAGCCCGTCGGACTCCATATTGACCACCAAAAGCGGCTCTGCCTGCACCTGACGGCAGAAATCCACCACCTCGTGGGTCCCCACCTGATTATAAAACATTCCGCCCCAGCGATAGTTGCGCATCGGGACACGATGCGGGCCCACAGCCTCCCGCCAATGATAATAGGAGGCGAAAATTCCGCCCCAGCGTACCATAGTGGGACCCAGCTCGCGGACCCGCTCCATCAGCTTGGGCTGCCAGCGGTTTTCGTAAAAATCCCAGCCCGCATCCACCGAACTGTCGGCAACGCCCAAGGGCTCCATAAACTGCATATAAAGATACGGGGAGATCTTATGCTTTTTTTCAGACTCAATGCTTAAGATGATCATTCTTTCAGCCCCTTTCCTTTTATTTCTTTTATTCTATCAAATCTTTTCCATAACTTCAATCAAAACTTTGAAAACAAAATAACGGAGATTCATTTTTGAACCTCCGTTATTTTTTAAAACTTTTTAAGCAGTTCGTCGTCCTCGAACTGATGCAGTTTCTTTTGCAGCGTGTGGTTAATGGTCACGACCCGAATACGGGCATAAAGGATGGTAAAAATTCCGGCGATCAGCGCCAGAATTGCGGTGACCGGAATATTGTCCAATACCAGACCGCCGATCAACAATATGGCAGCAACAATGGCACCACCCACTCCCAGCACAATAAGGCTGCTTTTCAGCTTCTTTTGACCATACTCTTTAAGGATAGCCTTTCTTCTTTGGGTGTATTCCGCATAAGCTTGCTCTGTCATAATTTTCCCCTCCTATAAAAATTATTCTGTTCGCAATGCGATCACAGGGTCTTTTCTTGCCGCCACTCCGGACGGAATCAGACCTGCCACAAAGGTCAATAGCATACTGATCGCCACCAGGATCACACCGCCCTGCCACGGCAGCACCGCGTTGAGGGTCGGGATACCGGTAACTGCGTGGAGAATGATATTGATCAAAACATTCAGCAACAGCGTTATCCCAATGCCGAAGGCACCTGCGGCAAAGCCGACGATCAGGGTCTCTGCATTAAAGACACGGGAGATATCCCGCTTGGATGCACCGATGGCACGGAGGATACCGATTTCCTTGGTCCGCTCCAGCACCGAGATATAGGTGATGATCCCGATCATAATAGAGGAGACCACCAAAGAGATGGCAACAAAGGCGATGAGTACATAGGAGATGGCGTTGATCACCGTCGTCACCGAGGACATCAGCAGTGCCACATAGTCGGTATAGCTGATCTGCTGCTCTTCGTCCTTGTCTTTATTATAGTCGTCAATGGCATCGGAAATCTTATCCTTATTGGCAAAGGTTGCAGCAAAGAGATTGATGGTAGCGGGGCTATCCAGATCCACATATCCCAGCTTGCGGAGATTTTCCTCCAGAGTTGCCTCGGAGACTGTGGGGGGCATATAAAGATCGTAGTACTCCGCCAGCTGCTCCTCGGTGTAACCCATCTGCGCCCGATCAAAGGCGGCCGCAAGACCTGCAGCAGGAGTGCCCGCCAACTGCTGACCCACCTTTTGGGCATACTGGGCAGCGACCTGCTTTTCCATCTCCTCCCGCACATAGGCGAAGAGGGTCTCATCGTCCATCGAAGAAATATATTCCTCGATGGTCTCTGCGCTCATATTGGTAGAGCCTGCAGCAGACGCCTTCAACTGCGCCTCAATTTCCGCGCGGGTCATTCCCTTGAGCATCCCATCCACAGTCTGATCCAGATAATCCTGACCGGGGGTGGTCATAATCTTGGTATACATTTCCGCCTTCCCTGCGGTATCCAGACTCTTGAAATATTCCTTGATTTTCTCTGCCTTTTCTGCGGCAGTAGGCTCTTTTTCTTCGCCGGTGGCGAAGGGCAGACCGGTGAAGATATCCACCTTTTCGTCTGCCAACTGGGCTTTGACGACTTCCCGCTTGTTGGACTGATCTGCCGCATAGCGGGTAAGGGCGGCGGTATAGCCGATAGAGCCGGTCATCATAGAAGAGGTGGCGTCCTCATTGAGACGGAGGATGCCGGAGATCTTCAGCTCGATTCCGTTATCGTAAAGGAACTTCAGCCCCGTATCGCTCTCCGAAACATCGGTCACGATCCCGCTCTTGCTATCGTATTGATAGCGATCTGCATTCAAGATCAGGCGGAAAGTACACTTGCTGATCTCCTCATAGGTCCAGCTTTTCTGCTCGGTCTTGATTTCCTGCGCATTGAGATATGCCTCCATAATCTTGGTCATATTCTCTTCCGATTCCAGACCCAGAGCATAGAGGACGATATCGCTCAACTCATTATTCTGATTTAAGATCAGTACGATCTCGTTATGGGCTTTGGGCCAGCTGCCGTAGATCAGGTCATACTGCTCCTCCAGCAAGGGATTGATCAGCTCGCCGCCCTCACCTTCCAGCATCTCTTCCCACACAGTGAAGCTCTTTTGGTAGCCTTGCATCATCGCACTGTCGGTAACGGTGGAGCTCATATTGCCGCCCATCATATTCTGCATCAGTTCCATCACGTCGGATTTCACGATGCCGCCTTTTTCGTCCTTGGTATAGATATTAAAGTCCAGATCGTAGCCGTATTTGACGGCACTCAGATACTGGGTGATCTTATTATCCTCCGACTCCAGATACTCTTTAAAGGTCTTGAGGTCATTGGTCTCGGTATCCGCCGTATTGAGGGCGTTCATCATTTCATACATTCCGGAGCTGGAATAGACCTTATCGGTATCGTGGGTCAAGGCACCGGGATCGGCACCCATAATATTGGTCAAGACCGAGGAGAGGTCCACCGTCTCCTTTTCAATGGTGATGGGATAAGAGGCAAGGGTATCCTCCTGCACCCCGTCGATATACGCCTGCACACCCTGAGAGACCGAAAGAATCAAAGCGATACCGATAATGCCGATGGAGCCTGCAAAGCTGGTCATAAAGGTACGACCCTTTTTGGTCAATAGGTTATTGAAAGAAAGGGAGAGCGCAGTGAAAAAGCTCATTGACGGCTTTTTATGCCCCTTTTTCTCCTTGACCGCAGGCTGCGCCTCTTCTTCATAGGGATCTGTGTCACTGATGACCTTACCGTCCAAAAGACGAATGATACGGGAGGAATACTCCTCTGCCAGATCGGGGTTATGGGTCACCATAATGATCAGCTTATCCTTGGAAATCTCCTTGAGGATCTCCATAATCTGGACGCTGGTTTCACTATCCAGGGCACCGGTAGGCTCATCCGCCAGAATGATCTCGGGATCATTGACCAAGGCACGGGCAATGGCAACGCGCTGCATCTGACCGCCGCTCATCTGGTTGGGCTTTTTATGAAGCTGGTCCCCCAGTCCCACCTTTTCCAAGGCTTCCTTTGCTCTGCGGCGTCGCTCGGCACGGGATACGCCCGAAAGGGTCAGCGCCAGCTCCACATTCGCCAGCACCGACTGATGAGGGATCAAATTATAGCTTTGAAAGACAAAGCCTACCGAATGGTTACGGTAAGCATCCCAGTCACCGTCCTTATATTCCTTGGTGGAGCGTCCGCTGATGATAAGATCGCCGGAGGTATAGCTATCTAAGCCCCCGATCAAATTCAAAAGCGTGGTCTTACCGCAACCGGAGGGTCCGAGAACAGCCACAAACTCACTCTTGCGGAATTGCATCGTTACGCCCCGCAGTGCCTCCACCACACTATCCCCCACAGGATAGGTCTTAACAATGTTTTCTAATCGCAGCACTTTTTAAAGCACCCCTTTCCATACTAACTGGATTATAGACTTTTTCAAATGCAAATTCAAGGGAAAAGTCCCACATTTTAACATTTGTTCATAAAAATAAGGGGCTGTAAAAATAGTCCGAACCGCAAAGGGCAGAAAAAATAAGGAAAAAATCACCAAGAAGACTGCTTAAAAAGCAAAAAAGGAAGGAAAATATCAAAAATGATATTTTCCTCCGATTGAAATGCCCTTTGCTACCTCCAAACCTCGCCACTCACCGTATCACATACGGCTTCGGGTAGCCTGCAACCTTCGGTTGCAGCTCGGTTTGAAGGTTTCAAACAATTTTTCC
>JAZQAQ010000232.1:0-7759 GCA_045545255.1 Eubacteriales bacterium
AAATATCAAAAATGATATTTTCCTCCGATTGAAATGCCCTTTGCTACCTCCAAACCTCGCCACTCACCGTATCACATACGGCTTCGGGTAGCCTGCAACCTTCGGTTGCAGCTCGGTTTGAAGGTTTCAAACAATTTTTCCTATCCCCATCAAAGGGCTGTAAAAAAACTGCGTTTTTTTACAGCCCCTATTTTTTTTGCTTTTACGAAAAAGTTTCGGAGTCAATATTCTTGAAATCAAGTGCGCGGTATGATACTATTTTTATATAAAATTAATTTTAAGGAGAGTTGGCTATGAGCAAGTTCTTGGTGGGCTGGGCGGAAGAGAGCCTGGTGCCTGAAAAAAAGGTCTCCATTCCAGGTCAGTTTTATGAGCGCATTTCCCAATATGTGGAGGATGAAATCTCTGCCACCGCGATGGCGGTGGAGTCCGGAGATCAGCAGGCGATCTTTGTCTCCTGCGATATGACCGGTCTCGGTACGACGATGGTTCCTGCGGTGCGCGAGAAGTTTGCGGCATTGACGGATGAGATCTCTCCGGAAAAGCTGATCATCAACGTGACGCATACCCATACTTCTGTGGGTTTTAAGCTTCACGGCGGGGAGATGGGAAAGAACATCCTGGAGGAGTTTTTGCCGGAGGGTGCCCACTATGAAGAACTGGTAAAGGTCAATGATGAAGTGATCAGCAGAGATGAGGCGCTGGAGTTTCTTTCCGAGCGGATCGCTCTTGCCGCTTTAAAGGCTTGGAATGCCCGCGAGGAAGCAATGTATGCCAATGGATTCGGTCGTGCTGTAGTCGGCTTTTGCCGTCGGGTCAGCTATGATGACGGTACTGCTCAAATGTGGGGCGATACCAACACCGCGAACTTTGTGGCAATGGAAGGCGGCAACGATTCCGGCGTGGAGCTGCTCTATATGTTTAATAAGGAAAAGAAGCTAACCGGCGTGGTGGCGAACATTGCTTGCCCCTCCCAGATTTTGGAGCATCGCAGCTTCCTTTCTGCAGACTATTGGGGCAAGGTGAAGGAAAATCTGCGCAAAGAATGGGGAAAGGATATTTATCTTTTGGCCCTTTGCGGTGCGGGCGGTGATCAGTGCCCCCGTGATCTGGTGCGCTGGGTTGAGCCTGAAACGCCCATCAACGATCCCAATATCAAGCGTCCCGATGTGATCGACCGTGTAGCAGATCCTTCTATGTTTGATCTTTCCGGTTGCCGTCGGGTCGGCAAGCGCGTGGCAAACGAGATCATCGCTGTTTTTGAGGAATTGGGCGAGCCTAAGGCGGATCCTATCTTTAAGCACGAATCCTATATTCTGGATCTTCCTCTCCGCAAGGCGACCATTACCCAGTATAATGAGGCGGTTCGTGAGATCGAGTATTATATCTCAAAGTGCGGCGATAAAAAAGTATACAATTATGTGGATAAGGCGGCACTGCACGTTCAGACCGGTCTGATCAACCGTTTCCGTCAGCAGCAGACGAAGGAAACCGTACCTGTTGAAGTTCATATTCTTCGGTTGGGCGATGTGGCCTTTGCAACCAACCCCTTTGAACTCTTCCTGGATTATGGCAACCGTATTAAGGCGCGTGCCCGTGCAAAGCAGACCTTTATTACCCAGCTTTGCTGCGGAGGTCTGGGCTATTTGCCCACCGAAAAGGCGGAAAAAGGCGGGCACTACAGTGCCTATATCTCCAGCGGTAACATCGGTCACGAGGGTGGCGATCAGTTGGTGAGAAAGTCTATTAAAGAAATCAACAGACTCTTTGAGGAGGAATAATGATGAGGGCAGCATTTGTAGGCTTTGGCGAGGTTAATACTCCTGCTGAAATTATTTTGAAAAAGTGCAGCGAGGCAGAGGCGGCTCTGAAAAAAGAAGGGCTGGATCTTTTGAGCGTCTATCCGGTAACGGATGATTATGAGGAAAAGGATATTAAAAAGGCGATTGCCGCTTTGGAAAATCAGAGCTTTGACGTCTTGATCTGCTGCATTGCCGGCTGGATTCCCACCCACGCAGTGGTTAAGGTGACAGAGCATTTTCGTCATAAGCCGATGGTGCTTTGGGGACTTTGCGGCTGGATCGAGGGCGATCGGCTGGTAACTACCGCCGATCAGGCGGGCACGACCGCTCTGCGCAAGACCTTTTATGATCTGGGCTATGATTTTAAGTACATTTATGATATTATCGGTCTGCCCTCCAAGACCAAGGCGGTCTATAATTATGCGGTGGCGGCAGCCGCTGCTGCCAAGCTGCGTCACGCACGGGGCGGTATGGCAGGCTATCGGGATATGAATCTTTATGGTACGCTCTATGACGGCGGTTCCTTAAAGAGAGAGATCGGTCCCGAGATCGAGACCTTTGAAATGCTGGAGATTCAGCAGCGGTACGAAAAATTGACCGATGCTGAAATTCAGGCGGTTATCGATAACTGTATGAGCAAGTGGAACTTCCTCAAGCCTGCCAATCCCGAAAGTATGAAAAAGGCGGCCGGCTATTATCTCGCCATCAAGTCCATCTGCGACGAGCGCGGCTATGACGCCATTTCTTTGAAGGATGTAGACGGTATGAAGAAGCTGCTTGGTTTCCCGCCTGCACCTATTCTGATGCTCCTCTCCGATGAGGCGAAGCTTTGCACCATCCCCGAAAATGACGCTCTGGGCAATATCACCCAGTTGATGATCAAGTATCTGACCGGTCAGTGTGCTTTCTATCTGGAGTTCTATGAATTCTTTACCGACCGTGTGTTGGCGGGTGTGCCGGACTATATTCCTGCCGAGGTGGCTGACGGCGGCGTGACGGTGATGCCCGCTGCTTTCGGAGAGCTTTCCGAGGGAATCCTCAATGTGAGCAAGGTGAAGCCCGGTAAGGTGACGATGTGCCGTCTGACCTATGATGACGGTCAGTATTATATGCATATGGTGGTTGGCGAAGGTATTACGCCCCGCAAATGGGAGGAGGCAGGCTGGACTCAACCTGCACCCCAGCTTCCCGGTCTGGAAATCCTTTTGGATGATGTGGAGGACTTTGCGCAGAAGGTGATGTGTCAGCACTACATCATTTCTTATGGCGATAATCGCGAATTGGTACAAAATCTCTGCGATATGCTGGGCATTGAAGTGATCTGATGAGTTTTAACGGGGCTGTAAAAAAACGCGTGTTTTTTTACAGCCCCTTTTATTTACAGATGAGAAATAATGTGATAGAATAGAGCGGGAGGGATGAAAATGAAGAATAATTTTTCCTATTTTAAAAATGAAGATTGCATCTATTTTCCTTGCCATAAAAAAGAGGGGGAGTTTTTTAACTGTCTTTTTTGCTACTGCCCGCTTTATGCCTTAGGGGATCAATGCGGTGGAAACTTCAAGTACATCGAGGACAATATTAAGGACTGCTCTAATTGTACGCTGCCTCACAGCGAGGAGGGGTATGCCTACATTATAGCTAAATATGAGCAGGTGAAAGAGCTTGCGGCAAAGAATCGGACTACCGAAAAAAAGTGAAGATATAAAAACGGAGAACATTTTAAAAAATGTTCTCCGTTTTGTTATTTATTTAATGCGTGAAGAAAATAGGTGACTGCCAAGAGGTCGGCGCAGCCGCCTGGGGAAAGGTTTCTTGCAATAAAGGCGTCGTCCAAAGCTTCAAGCTCTGCGGGTGTGGGTGTCCTGCCGAGGAGAGCACGGGCGGCTTGGGCGGCATAGGCTGCACCTTCGATTCCGCCGCGGTGGTAGAGATTGGTATCCTTTACCGCTGCTATAAGGTGCAGGAGAGTCAGCACTCCCGCATCGTTGGAAGAGAGCCCATCAGCAAGTGCTTTCTCATAGGCGGGAAGTGCGATGTTCTTGACGGATGGGAGTCCTGCGGCAACCTCGCCGCGGATGCCTGTGAGCCCATATTGACGATAAAGTTGATGCCCTGCAGTCTCGCCACCGACGGCGAAATCTGCGGGAGCTGATGCTTTGACCAGCAGTGCGGCTTGGGCAAGCAGATCGGAGGTGGGAGCGATGGGATGCTCCGCTTGCCAAAGGCGACCCAATGCACCGCAAAGGATGCCCATCGTATAGATCGCGCCCTTATGGGTATTGATCCCATTGGTGGCTTGATACATCTTCTTTTCTGCCGCAAGTCCAGCTTTGCGCAGCAGGGGGAAGGTTTCCTCCGGCGCACAGTTTGCCGTTTTTTGACCCAGTTTGACACATTCCTCAAAATAAGGGCGCAATGCGGACGCACTTGCGATAAAGGTCTCGGGGGTCATATCGGTATGGCTGCCGTTATTTCGACGGTCCACCAGACCCGGCTTGGGGGTGGTCTCTACCTCACGGAGCAGTGCCTCCTCTGCTAACTTTGAGATGCGCAAGGAGTCTGCTTGAAGGAAATGATCGGTGATGATTTTGGCGGTGACAGTCTGCAATTCTTCTACAGAATGCAGTCTGCCTGCGGCACAACCGCGACCCGCTGCACCGCAAACCAAGCAGCTGCGCAGGTTTTTGCGCTCCAGCTTGATGCCGTTGGTATCCAGCACATCCATATCAAAAAGCCGTCCCACGGAGGATTCTTCTTCAATGGCGGTGCAAAGAGTTTTCAGAAAATCGGCATCTGTCATCACGGCATACATTGCTCTGCAGCCGGTGGGTAAGCGGTCGATACGGCGGGCAAGGACTTTTTCTTGGGGGAGTCTATTCTCCAACGTTGCAAGCCCTGTGTCAAACGCCCGCTCGATCAGCGGGGAGGTTTTGACGGGGCCGGCAATATTCATTGTAAAGGAGATCAGCGGGGCGCGATGCTCTTTCAACAAGGCTTGCTGAAGAGCGACCCGCTCCTCTCGTTCCTGCAGGATTTCCGAAAGAGTACTCATAAGAGCAGATCGGATTGCTTTTCCTGCTGGGCGTCCAGCTTTTTGAGGTTTTCCCAAGCGTTTTCACCCACGCAACCGATCATCAGATACTCTCTTTTAAAGCGGTCATAGATGAAGTGGTACAGCAGGTGGAAGTTTTCAATCTGCCCCGTATGCGCCACGTGGACGCGGGGACCGGTACAATGGACGAGCTTATCACCGATCATAATATGGTTATTATCGTGGTAGGCGATGGGCAGATCGGCAGCGATCTTCTCCTTGACCTTGGCCTCTACCTCGCGGATATCGAAATTCGGCTTATGCTCGGGGAAGGTGATGGCAAAGCCGTGCTTGATATCGCCGTGACCGCAGGTCTCCACATATTCCTGAGGGATGGCCTCTTCGCAAAGGTCCTCGGCGGTATGCGCCATCAGGCGGTAGTGGAGAGATTTATAAACGTTCTGCTTGATTTCATCCGGCTCCGGACCGAAGATGGTGGGGCGGGCGATGAGGATCTGCTCACCAACGCCGATCAGCAGATTGGCATTGAAGCCTAAAATGGGATAGATCAGGTCGAAATGCTCCACGATCACCCGCTTGCCGTTGTGTAACGCTTCACTGATGGCATCTGCCAATTCGCTCATCTGGGTAAAGCCGTTTTCAAAACGGATATCCAGATGGTAGGTATGCGGGGTGAAGAAGCTGGCACCTTGATCCAGAATGGGCAGAGGACGGACATAAACGCCGTCGTCATCGTTGGTCAGCTCAAGTCCCGGGAACATTCCACGCAAAAGGGAACTTTTACCCGAGCCTGCCTCTCCGATAATGCCGATCAGTTTATCGAAGGGGGAGAGGTACAGCTGGGCAAGCTGCATTCCCAGAGAATACATTCTGTGGTGCCCGCGAGGGGCGAAATAGCTACTTAATACGTGGCATTCCTGGCGTTCGGTCATAGTCAGAGTCCTCCTTTAAGATGTTGATATGTTGTGGTGGGAACGAGGTGCTTGATGGCGTCCCAATTCCCTTGATCCATCAGCGTCCGTACTTCACTGGCACTGATGGGTGTTTCTTCGTGGGTGAGGCGGGGGATTTCCCGTACCTCTATACCGCGGGCGGGGAGATGCTCCTTCAGTAATTCATTATATTGATTGGTCAGCAGAGAGAGCGGCTCTTGACCCAAATAGCGGCGGGTGATGGAAAAATGAGGGGCGAAATGCTTCAGGAAGATCTCAATATCCAATCGGCATTGCGCCTCGCCTGCTTTATCCCGCTCCTTTAAAAAATAGGTGGGGAAGGTGGCGGCGGAGATGAGGTACGGACCGGTAGGCAAGACCGTCACATTGGATAGGTGCGCACATCCTGCTTTTACCATCTCCATACGGTCTTTGGCTGAAAAACGGCTTTGATCCTCCGAAAGAACGAAGATATATAGGTGATCACATTCTCTTGCGGCAGTTTCGATCAGGTACTGATGCCCAAAAGTGAAGGGGTTGCAGTTCATTACTGCACTACCGATAACGCCTTCTGCTTTCGCTTTTGGAAGGCTATGGAGAAAATCGTCGATTCCGCTCTTTTGATCCTCCATCAGCAGTACCTTATCCGTACGGGCGACGGGGTAAAAGAAGAGGGAAGAGAAGAGAAATTCGTTGGCGGGCTTGGTATAGAGGAAAAGATGCCGATGCCCCGCCCGAAACGCCTCCTGCCGCAGAGCGGTCAAAAGGGTGGCGGTCAAGCCTTCTCCTTGACGGGCAGGGTCTACTCCGATACATTTGAGAAGATTTCCGAGGCGAGAGCCTGCGGCGATGATTGCGTCATTCTCTGTGATGAGGACGGTCTCCTCCACCGACAGATCCGGCTCCAGCTCCAGCTTACGGAGAAATTCCTGCCAAAGCTTTAGTTTACTGCCCCGAAGCGGAGCGTGAAGTTCAATATCCATAACCTGTCTCTTTTCAATGATTTTATATCTTTATTATACAGCATTACGACAGATATGCAAATAAAATTTGAAAAAGAATTGCTTTTTACCGGATTGTGTTATACAATATTCCTATATTGTTACTATATCTTTTGAAAGAAAGGGGTATACAGATGGAAATTAAGAAATCGGCATCTGCCGGAACTATGGAGTCCAGCGATGCTTATGTTGAGATCGAGCCTTCCGCAAGCGGTCTGCAGATTCGACTGGAATCAGTGGTTGAGAACCAGTTCGGTGATGCCATTCGCAGTGCGGTATGCGAGGTTCTGAAAGAAAACGGCGTGGAGAATGCCGATGTTCGCGTGGTGGATCGGGGTGCACTGGAGTGCGTCATCCGCGCCAGAGTGGAAACAGCGATCCTTCGCGGAAAGGGGGATGCGTAATGCGGCGCAGTATGCTCTTTTTACCGGGAAATAATCCCAATATGCTCATCAACGGCAACTGCTTGGGTGCCGATGCGGTGATCTTCGATCTGGAAGATGCCGTAGCCCCTGCAGAAAAGGATGCCGCCCGGATCCTTGTGCGCAACACCATGCGCTATATGGATTTCCGCGGCTGCGAGATGATCGTGCGGATCAACTCCGTGGATACCCCCTACTGGAAGAAGGATATGGATGCCATCGTCCCCCAGAACCCCGGTATGCTCCTGCTTCCCAAAACCAGCTGCGCTGCCGACATTCAGGAGGCGGACGCTTACTTGACCGCACTGGAAGAAAAGCTGGGCATGGAGCCTGACACCGTGGGTCTGATGGCACTGATTGAACCCGCCATGGGCGTGGAAAATGCCTTTTCCATTGCCACCGCTGCCAAGCGGGTACGGGCACTGTTCCTCGGTGCGGAAGACCTGACCGCCGATCTGCAGTGCAAGCGCACCAAGGAGGGCCGGGAGATCGAATATGCCCGCACCCGTCTGGTGGTGGCCGCCCGGGCAGCCGGCATTGCGGTCTA
>JAZQAQ010000233.1:0-4782 GCA_045545255.1 Eubacteriales bacterium
GCCCATACCGTAGGAGTTATTGAAGATATTGTAAAGGATGGGCATACCGTCGTTATGGGACTCCCAAAGAGTCTTATACTGATCCATAGCGGCGAAGTTCAACGCTTCCCACACAGGACCGCGTGCCATTGCGGCATCGCCCACGTTGCAGACAACGATACCCTTCTTATTATTGACCTTCTTATAGAGAGCCGCACCGGTGGAAATGGTACCGGAGCCGCCGACGATGGCGTTATTGGGATAGATACCGAAGGGCAGGAAGAATGCGTGCATCGAGCCGCCCATACCCATATGGAAGCCGGTCTCACGGGCAAAGATCTCGGAGAGTGTACCGTAGAGGATAAAGCGGATAGCAAGCTCCTTGACATCCTTGCACTCGCCCAGCTTCTGGGTGGGGCGCAGGCACTTGCCCTCCAGGAAGTTTTCCATTACGTCCATCAGCTGCTCGTCACTCATCTTATTGATGGTAGACAGAGCCTTTGCCAGAATCTCGGAGTGAGAACGGTGAGAGCCGAAGGCGAAGTCATTCTCGTCCAAGAGATAAGCCTGACCGACGCAGGCGGCTTCCTGACCGGTGGAAAGATGGGCGGGACCGGGATAGGTATGATCAATCCCGTTATAAGAGCCCTGCGTTTTGATGAGGTTCAGCATGGTCTCGAACTCACGCAGAACGGTCATATCGCGGAAGATACGAATGAGGTCTTCCTTGGTGTACTTACCGCTCTCCAGTTCTTCCTTGACGGTCTTTTTGTACTGATTTACGGGAATATCCTTAAATTTGACCTTACCGGCCTTACGGACTTCCTTGGGATCAACAAATAAATTCTTAGGCACTTTGATTCACTCCTTATTTATATATGAAAAATAGCTTCACGAATGATTTCTGCAACGGTGGGATGGGGGAATACCAGCTTTTTCAGACGGGTGGGAGTCAGTTCGGTATCCACCATCATCGTGGCGGTCATAATGATCTCGGAGGCGTAAGAGCCAACCATATGGCAGCCTACCAAGCGATTCTTTTCGGTATCTACCACCAGCTTAATGAAGCCCTTACCGCCATTAGTCTCTGCCAGATAGCGTCCTGCATAGCTCATAGGCAGCTTGACTTCCTTTACCTTCATACCCTTTTCCTCGGCAGCCTCCTTGCTATAGCCCACGCTGGCAACCTCGGGATCGGTATAGATTACAGAGGGGATAACGTCATAGCGCATCTCGTCTGCAATGCCCATCATATGATTGACTGCAACCTCTGCCTCACGGTAAGCGGTATGCGCCAGCATCAGCTTGCCGTTGCAGTCGCCGATGGCGTATACGCCGGAAACATTGGTGCAGAGATGACGGTCGGTCTTAACAGCCGCCCGATCCATCTCCAGCTGGAGGGTCTCCAGACCGATATCGGCGGTGGCAGGCTTACGACCTGCGGAGAGGAGCACCTTATCGCAGGCGATTTCCTTCTTTTCGCCGTTTTCTTCATAGATCACGCTGCCGTCCTTCACCTCCAGCACCTTGCAGGAGAGCTTAAAGACCATACCGCGCTTTTCGAAAGCATCGCTGAGCACCTTGCAGATCTCGGGATCGGTGGCACCTGCGATCTTGGGCATCATTTCAATAACGGTAACTGCCACGCCTACGCTGGCGAAGTAGTACGCCATCTCCAGACCGATAACACCGCCGCCGCTAACCACCAGGTTCTCGGGCTGCTTCTTCTCGTCCAGCACCTCACGGTTGGTGACAACGAAGCCGGATGCAAGACCTTCCTTCAGACCGGGTACGGGGGGAACCACCGTCTCGGAGCCGGAGGCGATGACCAGACGCTTGCCTTCATAGGTCACGCCGTCTGCCTCGACCAAAAAGCCGTTCTCGCCGCGGCCCTTGACGACTGCGTTTGCGGAAACCACGGTGACCTTATTGGCCTTCATCGTGGCACCTACGCCGCCGACCAAAGCCTTGACCACCTGATTTTTACGGTCGATGACCTTAGCGTGGTCATAAGTAACGCCCTCGGCAGTAACGCCGTAGGCTTCGCTTTCCTTGGCGTGACGATACATCTTGGAGGAATTTAAGAGGGTCTTGGTGGGGATACAGCCTTCATTCAGGCAGGTACCGCCCAGCGCCTTCTTCTCAAAGACTGCGGCCTTCATACCGCTCTGGGCTGCACGCTCGGCGCAAAGATAACCGCCGGGGCCGCCGCCCAGTACCAATACATCAAAAAGTTCCATAGTGATACTCCTTATTTAGCCAACAAAGTGGTGAAATTTTCCAGATTCTGACCCAGTTCCTTCTGGAAGCGGGCTGCGGGAGAACCGTCCACAGCGCGATGATCGTAGGTCAGGCTGAGTCCCATTGCGGGATAGGTCTCGATACTGCCGTCCTTACCCTTACGGATACGCTCGGTGGTGGTGCAGACGCCCAGAATACCGGTCTGGGGCGGATTGATCACCGGAGTAAAGGACTCCACGCCCATATTACCTAGATTGGAAACGGTAAAGGATGCGCCGGTCAAAAGATCGGGGCTGATATTGCCCTCGCGGCACTGCGCTGCCAGCTCCTTGACTGCCTTGGAGATCTCCAAAAGGCTCATCTCGTCTGCGTGGAAGATGGTGGGAACCATCAGACCGCGGGGGGTATCCACAGCAACGCCCAGATTAATGTGCTTGAAAAGACGGATGTTATTATCGTCCAGCATATGCGCGTTCAGATCGGGATGATTCAAAAGGGTGCGGGAAACCGCATACAGCACGATATCGCCCAGAGTGATTCCTGCGCAATCACCCTCGGCTGCCTTGAGCACCTTTCTGTAGTTCAAAATGGTGGTGGCGTCGAAGGAGGTGGTATGGGTCAACTGTGCCATCGTGGAGAGAGAGGTATGCATGGACTTGCTGATGGCGCGGCGGATTCCGCTGAACTTCACATCCTCGTACTCTGCTTCGGGTGCAGCTGCGGGAGCAGCGGCAGCAACCGGTGCAGAAGCGGCAACGGGATTCTCCATCAGGGTTCTGACATCTCTTTCAATAATTCTGCCGTTGGGACCGGTGGGAGTCGCCTGGGCGGCGTCAACACCGGCACGCTCTGCCAGCTTCTTCGCTCTGGGAGAGATGGCGGATTTCTCGCCTGCCACAGCGGTGGTCTCCGCAACGGGAGCGGCGGCAACGGGAGCAGCAGCCTTCTCCTCCTCGGCGGGAGCGGCAGGAGCCTCTTCCTCTGCTGCAGCACTCTCGGGACGCAGTGCAGCGCAATCCTCGCCGGGATTACCGACTGCGCAGACGTTCATCAGGCAGGGAACCTCGTCCCCTTCCTCAAAGAAGATCTCCAGAAGAGTGCCCTCTGCGGTGGATTCACATTCAAAGCTTGCCTTATCGGTCTCATAGGTAAAGAGGATATCCCCCACCTTTACCGCATCGCCGATTTTCTTTTCCCAGGTGCCGATGATACAGCTCTCAACGGTGATACCGGCCTTGGGCATAATGACTGCATTTGCCAAAACAATTCCTCCTTTGTAAAATATTCGAAATATAATGTTAGGCAATTCGAAACATAATATTAGGTCATTCGAAATCATTGTACTACAACTCATCAAATCCGTCAATAATTTTTGAAAAATTCGCATTGACCGAATTGAAAAAAATTGGTATGATGTAAGCGGTGATTTTATGATAACGAAACTTCAAATTTATACCGCCGAAAGCACCGACCCTTACGAGAATCTGGCGATCGAAAAAGTCCTTCTGGATGCCGTCCCGAAGGATGGCGTGACCCTCTATCTCTGGCAGAACCAAAATACGGTGGTCATCGGCAGAAACCAAAACCCTTGGGCAGAATGTCGCTGCGCCCTTTTGGAGCAGGAGGGGGGCAGGCTTGCCCGGCGTCTGTCCGGCGGCGGTGCGGTCTTCCACGATCTGGGGAACCTGAACTTCACCTTCCTCTGTGCCACGGAAAACTACGATCTTCCCCGCCAGCTTAAAGTCCTTGAGACCGCCTGCGGTCTGGCGGGCATCCGTGCAGAGATCTCCGGACGCAACGACGTCCTTGCAGAGGGGAAAAAGTTTTCCGGCAACGCCTTTTATAATGCCAAAGGAAAATCCTACCACCACGGCACCCTCCTCATCCAAGCAGATATGGAGCGGCTGCAGCGGTATCTCACCCCCTCGAAAGCCAAGCTAAAGGCGAAAGGCGTCCAATCCGTCCGCTCCCGCGTGGTCAACCTTGCAGAGCTTGCGACGGGGCTGACCTGCGAAAAGATGAAGGAATATATGGCGACCGCCTTTGAGCAGGTCTACGGACTTTCGGCAGAGCCGATCACCCTTTCGGATCGCACTGAAATCGATGCTCTTGCCGCTCAATATAAAAGTCGGGACTATCTCTACGGCACCCCGCTCCCCCTCTCCCTTTCCTGCGAGGGGCGGTTTGACTGGGGGACGGTCCAACTGCAGCTGGAAACCAAGGACGGTATCATTCGTGCGGCAAAGGTCTATACCGACGCGATGGACTGGCAGCTCCCGCAAACCGTCGAAGCCGCCCTTATCGGCTGCCGCTTCACCCCGCAGGACTTAAAAGCCGCCCTCTCCCCCCTGCCCTGCGGCGCTGACCTTTTACATTTACTGAACTAAAAAGGGGCTGTAAAAATAGTCCGAACCGCAAAGGGCAGAGAAAACAAGAAAAAAATCACCAAGAAGACTGCTTAAAAAGCAAAAAAGGAAGGAAAATATCAAAAATGATATTTTCCTCCGATTGAAATGCCCTTTGCTACCTCCAAACCTCGCCACTCGGCGTATCACATACGCC
>JAZQAQ010000234.1:0-19511 GCA_045545255.1 Eubacteriales bacterium
GATTTTTGCCCGATTTAGATGATGCAAGGCTTTCCGCCTTGCGAGAATCAATTGGGTGAAAAGCACCGGAATATGCATCTTTGAGGCTGATTCGTCTATATATACAGACTGCTGACGAACATCAACAGGCAAATTACCAAATAAACGATGGTGCCGGAATTGCACCAAGCCAGCTTAAACTGGGTGGAAAGGGTGAGGAAGCGATCTCCGATCTTTTTGACATCCAAGCTCTTTCGCTTGCGGAAGAGGAGGATGATCCCGCAGACCGCAAGGAGGGTCATCGCAGCGGAATAGAGGCTGCCGACCACCGCCCAAGGATTGATGGAGGTGGGCGCGCTTGCCTGCTCGGAGGTCATCTCGTTCAAAAAGGGCGCGATGATCGAGCCGGTGAAATTGACGGTCATATGCAGCAAGATGGTATGGAGAACATTGCCGGTCTTGACATAGATATAGCCAAACAAGATCCCCAAAAAGGCGGCATAAAAGAATTGATAAAAGTTCCCGTGCAAAAGACCGAAGAAGAGACCGCTCGTCAGGATCGCCAGCGTCTCGCTATAGGGGAGCAGCCGATCAATGATCAGCTTGCGGCACATCAACTCCTCCACAATGGGTGCAAGAATCACCATCAGGATCAGATTGGTCAGAGGGGAGAAGGAGGTGATCTGCTGCTCGATAATATTGGTGATCTCCCCGCCGCGGAGCGTTTCCATCATCGTCATTAAGACGGTGGCGATATAGTTGCCTGCCAGCATCAAAAAGAAGGTGACTGCCAGGAAGGAAACCTTGTCTGAAAAGCCGGGCTTGATCCGCTTCGGTGCCTTTTTCGGCATCCCTGCCAGAAGAAGGGCAAAAAGGGGAAAGCCCAAAAGATAAGGCGGGACGATCTGGCAAAGGAGATTGAAGGTCTCTCCCTTTGCAAACTCCGGAAAAAAGGAGAGACAGACAACTTGCGCGGTCATCACGACGATACTTGTGAAGATCAGGTAGACCACCAGTGCCCAGCCGATGCGGCGGAGATTGCGCCGCTCTTTCTTTTTATAGAGAGGATTACGCTCCGGAGGAAGAGGACGGGCGGAATCAATTGTAATATAGGGGTTATACTCCATAAAGCTCCTCCGTTTTTAAAATTCTGTATCACAGTATAACATAAATCCTTCCGCTTTTCAAGAAAAGCGGAAGGATTTTACATACGGTTCATTATTTTTTGACGATGCGGAAGATGCGAGTCTCTTTTTCCTGCATTTCAAAGTCAATGTAGAGATCGTTGACGGTCATTTCCTCTTGGGTATAGGCATCCGTCACCTTGGCAACGGGGAAGGGGAAATGGATGCGCTTTTCACCGGTGGTCATCGCACGGATCGCTACGTAATTGCCGCCGGCGAAGAAAGCGTCCCCGGTGCGGCTGAAGATGTGACCTCTGCTCATTGCAATGACAGTGGAGAGGATTTGGTAGGGAATGCAGGGGAGGAGACTATAGACCGAAGCGTAATCATCGAACTGCTTCCAGAGGAGCGCAGGCTCATTGGAATCGGTGAATTTTCCCAGAACGTAAGATTGATTCCATTCCTCCTCGGCAAAGCGGGGGCAGGACGCTTTTTGGGGCGGATAGTACGGCGTCTCATTCTTGGTGTATTCATAGGAGGATTTCAAGGTGGGGAAGTAAAGATCCGAGACCTCGCACTGCATTTCCGGATCAAAGGCATTATATGTAACGGAAAAGTCGGTCAGTTCCGCATTCTCAATGCCTGCAAAGTGCGTCCAGAATAAGGTGCGCCCGCCTCCTTTAAGCTTTTCATTGATGGCGCGTACAATATGCTCCTTGGGATAGCAGAATTGGATGAATACATAGCATTTATAATCGTCTACGGGGAAACTTTCTTCGGCGATATCGTCTGCCAGATAAACGTGATGGGGTGCTCCGCAGAAGGTGAACTCCTGCCGCTGCCCGTCGCAGGCGTGCCACGCGGTTTTGAGTCCCTTGGGGAAGAATTTTAAGCCGTCCTCGTCGATGATCAGTGCCACCTCCGGCTTTAAAGTTTCAATGGTCTGCTCTGCCGCCAGCTCATCGTGCTTTCGGATAACCTCCATCATCTTGGGATGGTCAAACCAACCGCCGAACATATCAAACCACCAAATTCCGTTCATCCCGGTCAGAGTACGGGCAGAGGTACGCATCAGATTGGAGACGGAATCCTCTACCGTATCCGGTCCCAGCCAGATGCCGGGGCGGGTGTAATAGTTATTGTCCGGCACGATATGAGGCAGGGTATCGGCGGGGTTTTTGGCCAGGCAGGTACGGATATCTCCTTCGCTGACGAAGAGCTTATCGTGCAGATGGATGGAGTCCTTGGCGGTGGTATAAGGCCAGCCGGGGGCGTGGCCGTGGGTAGTGGCGATAAAATCAATATAGGGCGAGCGGATCAGATCGTAAAGATCGTTGTGGTGACGGTCTGTTTTGGGATTGGAAAGGATATAGCCGTAAAAGGCACCGGTCAGGAGCTTATTCTCGGTATAATCCTTCACCCGCTTGCAGAAAAAGAGGATGGTATCCACAAAATGCTCGGCGCAATAATCGTAATAATCCAGCACGTCCTGCTCCCGCTTGGGATCGCGGATGATGCCGTTCAAGACCCACTGACGGCGGTGAACTGCGGGCATAGAAACGGCGTCAAGGGTGGGATGGTTGGTATTCCAAGCCTTATTGATCTCTTCCAAGGAGCCGTATTTATTCGTCAGCCAATTGCGGAAGCTGCGCTGACCGTTTTCGGAATAGTCCATATCTCCCATCCCCAGTTCCCGACCGTGATAGGTCCATTCCTCGGTGGAGCCGGAGGCGATATGATAGCCGATGACGCACTCTTTCCATTTTGAGTCGTTGATATGATCGATCAAAGCTTTTAGTGCGCCCCACATATCCTCCCGCCATTTTTCGGAGGCAAAGCTTTCCCGCACCGCCTCACCACGGCGGTTGCGGCAGAGCTCCTCGGGATATTTTTCCTCCCACCAAGTCGGAGTGGAGAGATAGACCCGCAGGATGATATAAGCACCCGTTCCACCGGGAGCGACCAGTTCCAGAGTGCGGTCGATCTCGGTGAAATCATATTGGTCATCCCCAATAAAATAGCTGGGGGTAAAGGGGCGCAAGCCTGCCAGATTATTGATCCCCTTATCGCAGGCATAAGCACCAAAGAAGAAGATTTTAGACCCCTGCTCACGGAATTTCGGCAGCTCCCCTGAATCGGGATGGTAGGTCATAATACCGGTGGGCTCGATGAGCTCGCCGTTTATACTGAAGACGGTACGACCGTTTTTCTTTGCCAGCTTTGCGATCATAGTAGTCGCTCCTTTTTGAATCATACTATCCTTATTATAAAAGGAAGAGAACGAAAAAACAACCCTTACTTTGTGGAAGAGGGCGGGGGATTCTACAAAAAAGAGAGTGGCATTGCCACTCTCTTGAGGGTGTTATTCAACAGGCTTTAAGTTCCAGATATTCTCGGCATATTCGGTGACTGCGCGGTCGGAGGCGAAGATGCCTGCCTTGGCGATGTTTACCAAGGACATTCCGTTCCAGCGGAGGGTATCGCCGTAGATCTCGTTGATCTTTGCCTGAGCGTCCTTATAGGCACCGAAGTCTGCCAGCACCATATAGGGATCGGGTCCGATGAGGTAACGGACGATGGACTCAAAGTTCTTACCGCTGATGCCGTCCTTGAGGATGGAATCCAAAAGATCGCGCATATGAGGATCGTTGCGGTAGAGCTGATCGGGGTGGTAGCCCTCTGCCTTCCACTTATTGACCTCGGGGGTGGTAAGACCGAAGAGGAACATATTCTCGTCGCCCACCTGCTGATGGATCTCCACATTGGCACCGTCCAGCGTACCGATAGTCAGAGCGCCGTTGATCATAAACTTCATATTACCGGTACCGCTGGCTTCCTTACCTGCCAGAGAGATCTGCTCGCTGACCTCGGCGGCAGGCATCAGGATCTCTGCCAGAGAAACCTTATAGTCTGCCAGGAAGACCACCTTCAGCATATCGCCGACGGCGGGATCGTTATTGATCATATCACCCAGCGCACAGATAAAGCGGATGATCTCCTTGGCCATAATATAGCCGGCAGACGCTTTGGCGCCGAAGATGAAGGTATGAGGATGGATCTTCAGTCCCTCGTTCTTGATGCGGCGGTAGAGATCATAGATATGCAGGGCGCAAAGAAGCTGACGCTTATACTCGTGCAACCGCTTTGCCTGCACGTCAAAGATGGAATCGGGATTGACCTTAATGCCGCAGGAGTTTTCGATATATTTTGCAAGCCGCAGCTTATTGGCACGCTTGATCTCCGTCAGGCGGTTGAGGACGTTTGCGTCGTCCTTATACTGCAAAAGCTTTTCCAGCTCTGCGCCGTTTTTCACAAATCCGTCACCGATCAATTCCTTGAGCATTGCGGTCAGACCGGGATTGGATTCGCAGAGCCAGCGGCGGTGGACGATGCCGTTGGTAACGTTGGTCAGCTTGCCGGGCATAATCTCGTGGTAGTCCTTAAAGAGGTCTGCCTTGAGGATGTCGCTATGGAGAGCGGAAACGCCATTGACGCTGTAGCAGCAGGCAACGCAGAGGTTTGCCATCCGTACC
Source organism: Eubacteriales bacterium (assembly GCA_045545255.1). Classification (GTDB taxonomy): domain Bacteria; phylum Bacillota; class Clostridia; order Oscillospirales; family QAKW01; genus QAKW01. The sequence goes on from JAZQAQ010000234.1 coordinate 4,637, forward strand.
ATTCCGTCGCCGATGATCGCCATCTGATCGATGACGCCGCGCTTTTCGGGATGATTATTATAGATCTCCTCGCAGAAGCGGCGGTTGATCTCCTTGACGATGGTATAGATACGGGGCAGTCTGCCGGAGAAGAGATGGATGGACCATTTCTCCAGTGCCTCGCTCATAACGGTATGGTTGGTATAGGCAAGGGTCTTGGTGGTGATGCCCCAGGCGGCGTCCCAGGAATAGCCGTGATCGTCCATCAAAAGACGCATCAGCTCGGGTACGCAGAGGGCAGGGTGGGTATCGTTGATATGCACGACCACCTTATCGGCAAGGTTATCCAGCGTGCCGTACTTTTTCAGGTGGTCCTGCAGAATGTTCTGCAAGGAGGCACTGACGAAGAAATACTGCTGGCGCAGACGCAGGTTTTTACCCTCTTCGTGGTCATCTGCAGGGTAGAGGACGCGGGAGATGGCTTCTGCCTTGGCGTCGCCCTCGCAGCTCTTGAGGTACTCGCCGCGGGAGAAGAGGGACATATCGAAGTTTTCCAGACTCTTGGCACCCCAGAGACGCAACTTATTGACGATTTTGGAATCGTGACCGGAAATCATCAGATCATAGGGGACGGCAAGGACCTTATAGTAGTCCTTATGGATGGTTTTGAGACCGTCGTTGCTCCAAAGCTCCTCCACCTGCCCATCGAAGTGGATCTCCTGGGCTTCGTCGGGTCGGGGGACCAGCCAGCCGCCACCCAGCTCCAGCCAGTTATCGGGGAACTCCATCTGCCAGCCGTCAATAATGACCTGGCGGAAGATGCCGAACTCATAGCGGATGGAAAAGCCGGTTGCAGGATAGTTGCAGGCGGTGAGGGAGTCCAGATAGCAAGCTGCCAGTCTGCCGAGACCGCCGTTGCCGAGACCTGCATCGGGTTCCATCTCATAGAGGCGATCTAAATCCACGTTCATACTCTCCAGTACGGCGCGGACATCCTCTTCCATTCCGAGATTATAGAGGTTATTTTTGAGGGAGCGACCGATCAGAAATTCCATAGACATATAGTAGACTTTTTTGCATTCCTGACGGTTCACTTCCTTGGAGGCAGCCTTGCGGCGGCGCTGCAGCTCTGCCAGTACCATACTGACAACGCTTTCGTACATCTGCCGTACGGTGGCATCTTCTGCGTCGCAGGCGAACTTCGCTGCGACGGCGGCTTGAATTTTTTCTTTGATTTCCTGTTGGGTCATGGGGTTCATTTTTCTCCTTGTTTATACGGTATGATATTGTTTATACGGACTGATAAAGATTTTGATAGGAAAGGACGCTGGGGCCCCAGCTGTAGTCCCCTTCCATTGCGTTTTTCTGCGCCTTTGCAAAGTGCTTTTTATCTGCAAAAAGTGCTGCGGCACGCAGGAGCGCATCGAAAAAGTCCTCTGCATTGAAGGTCTGGAAGGTGATGCCGCGCCCCGTCCCCTCTTCGGGGTTATAGGGCAGGACGGTATCTGCCAAGCCGCCCGTGGTATGGACGATGGGCAGTGTGCCGTATCGCATTGCGATCATCTGCGCCAGACCGCAGGGTTCAAATTCACTGGGCATCATAAAGAAGTCGCAGCCTGCATAGATGCGCTGGGCAAGGTTGCCGTCGAAGGCGAGGATCACCTTCAGATTATCGGGATGCCGCTTTGCCGCTTCCTCGAGGAAGTGCTCATAGCGACTGTCGCCGGTGCCCAAAATGACGATCTGCACCGGATCAGCGGCAAACTGATCCAGCTTTTCCACCAAAAGGTCCAGCCCTTTTTGATGGGTCAGGCGGGTGACCATTCCGAAGAGAGGAACCTCGTCGGTAACGGGCAGTCCCAGCTCCTCCTGCAGAGCGTTTTTATTTTTTACCTTCTGCTTGAGGTTTTTCACAGAATAGTTCTGTGCGATCCGCGGATCGGTTTCGGGGTCAAAGAGGTCGGTATCGATGCCGTTTAAGATACCCGATACCTTCCAGGCGCGCGCCTGCAGAATGTGCTCCAGACCGCAGGATTTGGGCGGAGTCATAATCTCCTGCGCATAGCGGTTGGATACGGTGGTGACCGCATTGGCGCACTCAATGGCACCCTTCATCAGATTGATGGCACCGTCGTAATAGAGAAAGGGCTTGACCTCCTCACCCAGACCGAAGATATTGCCCAGCTGATAGGGGTCGTATTTGCCTTGAAACTCAATATTGTGGATGGTATAGACGGTGCGGATGTTTTCATAGCCCGCCCGATAGCGGAACTGAACATCCAGCAGGACGGGGATCAGTCCCGTATGCCAGTCGTTGCAATGGATGATGTCCGGATAGAAATCAATCTGCGGCAGGCATTCCAGCACCGCACGGGAGATGTAGGCGAAGCGTTCGCCGTCGTCAAATTCACCGTAGGTCTGGGGACGGTTGAAATAGTACTCATTATCCAAAAGATAATAGGTAACGCCGTCCATTTCTGCTTGGTAGATTCCGCAGTATTGATTGCGCCAGGCGTTATCGAAGAAAAAGGAGGACTTGAGGGTGCATTGCTCCTTCAGCTTCTCTGCAATGGATGCATAAAAGGGGAGGATCACCCGCACGTCGTCTCCGGCGCGGCAGAGTGCCTTGGGCAGCGCCCCTGCCACATCGCCCAGCCCGCCCACTTTGATAAAAGGTGCGGCTTCGCTTGCTGCGTACAGTATTTTCATAGTTTATACCTTCTTACCTTTTCCGATGACGAAGGGCAGGGCGGGTGCACCGAGCATCTCGCAGCCCTCGCTCACGGTAACGTTTTTATCGGCGATGGTGCGGCTGATCTTGGCGTTTTTGCCTACCACGCTCTTTTGCATAATGATGGAATCCTCCACCACCGCCCCTTCCTCGATGGTCACGTTACGGAAGATGACGGAGTTTTTCACCGTGCCCTTGATGACGCAGCCGTCTGCAATGAGGCTGTTTTCCACGATGGCGTGGTAATCGTAAAGGGTGGGTACGGAGTCCTTGATCTTGGTATAGACAGGACGGCTGGCGGGGAAGAGCTCTGCTTTAAGCTTCGGATTTAGCATATCCATACCGGCGGCAAAATAATCCTCCACCGTACGGATGATCCGAGCATAGCCCTCGTGCTGATAGGCGAAGATCTTACGGGATTCGAGATTCTTCTGGATCAGTTCACGATTCATATTGGTATAGTCGTTGTTGTCTGCCTCGTCCAGAAACTCCAGCAGATCGGTCCGGCTCATCACACAGGTGCCCAGATTGAAATTATGGGGTTGCTTGGAGGGCTCGTGGAGATAGGTGATGGATTCGATCCGACCGTCTGCGCGGGGGTGAACCATCATCTCTCCCTCTCCTGCAGGGAAGGAGCCGTAGGCAAGGGTGATATATGCATCGTTTTCCAGATGCGTACGAATTAATTCATCGATATCAATATTGGCCACCGTACCGCCGAACGCCATCACCACCAGATCGTGACGTTGGTCGGCGATATAGCCCTTGACTGCCCGCAGGGCATCCAGCCGTCCCCGCACGGAGATGGTGTGCTCCGGTCTGGAGAGGGGAGTCAGCAGCTTGATGCCGCCCTTGCGGCGGTTGAGGTCCCAGTCCTCGCCGTTGCCCAGATGGTCAATGAGAGAACCGTAGTTCTCCTTGCAGATGACGCCGATATCGTGGATACCCGCATTGACCATCCCCGAGAGAGCAAAGTCGATGGTGCGATATCTGCCTGCAAAGGGGAGCGCGGCAGGGGTGCGGGATTGGGTCAGTTCATTCTTCGGTGTGTTTTCACTGTAATGATCACAGAAGATAATACCAAATGCCTTCATCATTCATTCTCCTTTCCCGTATTGGGCTTGATCATTTCTTTGGGCAGGACGACCTGACCCGCTTTGACCACTGCCCCGGAGCCTACTACTGCAATGCCCCATTCGCCGCCGTGATAATGCTCCGGCTCGGCGCCGATGACCGCGCCGTCCTCAATAACTGCATCTGCAGCGATGATGGCGTATTTGATGGTGCAGTTTTTGCCGATTTTTGCATTCTGCATCACCACCGCCGAATTGAGGGAGGTTCCTTCATCCACACAGACGCCGTTGAAAAGGACGCTGTACCAGAGACTGCAGCCGTCCAGCGTACAGTTTTCAGTGACCATTGATTCCCCGATCTGCACGTTTTTGCCGATATACTGGGGCATCAGATGCTGGTCGTGGCGGGCGTAGATCCGCCAGTCGGGATCGGAAAGATTGAGGGGGATGCGCGGATTGAGCAGGTCCATATTGGCCTCCCAGAGGCTTTCGATGGTGCCCACGTCCTTCCAGTATCCCTCAAAGGGATAGGCAAACATCCGCTCGCCCGCATCCAGCATCTTGGGCAGGACGTCCTTACCGAAGTCCTTGGAGCTGGCGGGGTCTGCTTCGTCCTCAATGAGGTACTTGCGCAGCTTCTCCCAGGTGAAGATATAGATGCCCATAGACGCCCGATCGCTTTTGGGATGGGCGGGCTTCTCTTCGAATTCGTAGATGCAGTCGTCATCGTGGGCATTGATGATGCCGAAGCGGCTTGCCTCTTCGATGGGGACCTGCAGGGTGGCGATGGTGGCATCTGCATTTTTCTCTTTATGGAATGCCAGCATCTTGCTGTAGTCCATTTTATAGACGTGATCGCCTGAGAGGATCAGTACGTATTCGGGATCATACTTTTCAATAAATTCGATATTCTGATAGATGGCGTTGGCGGTGCCTGCATACCATTCACCGGTGGAGCCGGATACATAAGGGGGCAGGATATGGACGCCGCCGTGCATCCGATCCAGATCCCATGGCTGACCGTTGCCGATGTAGCTATGTAGCTCCAAGGGACGATACTGGGTTAAAACACCCACTGTGTCGATCCCTGAATTGGTGCAGTTGGAAAGGGGAAAGTCAATAATGCGATACTTGCTGCCGAAGGGCACGGCAGGCTTCGCCATCTCCTGAGTCAGTACATAAAGGCGGCTTCCCTGTCCGCCCGCCAGCAGCATTGCCAGCATTTCTTTTCTTTTCATACTTTACTCCTCTCGTTTTTTAGTTCTGTAGCTGTAGTAGGTGGCGGAGAAGGGGGGGATGTGCAGATTTGCCGAGCATCCAAAGTTATGGAAGGGCGTCTCTTTCACGCTGACCCGCTTTTTAAAGCGGTCGCCTCCGCCGAAACGGGCTTCATCGGAGCAGAGTCGCAGGGTCAATGTCCCCGCTTCGGGAAGTCCTAAGTTATAATCTATGAGATCGTATTCCGAGAAATTCACGATCATCAAAAGGTTTTCTTTTTTGCCCTTCCGCAGGAAGGCAAGGACGCAGTTATCGGTATCGTCCAGAGAGATCCATTCAAATCCCTCCCATCCGCAATCCTGCTCCCATAAGGCAGGTCGGGCGGTATAAAGCCGATTCAACTCTTTTACATAGCTTTGCAGCTGCCGATGAGGCTCATAATCCAGAAGCATCCAGTCCAGCCCCTGCTCCTCGTTCCATTCGATGAACTGCCCGAACTCACCGCCCATAAACAGCAGCTTTTTGCCCGGATGCGCCATCATATAGCCGTAGTACGCTTTGAGGTTTTGGAATTTTTCTTCGTAGGTACCGGGCATCTTGGAGATGAGGGAGCATTTGCCGTGTACCACTTCGTCGTGGGAGAGGGGGAGGATATACCGCTCCGAATAGGCGTAGGTCATTGAGAAGGTAAGCTTATCCTGCATTCCGTGACGGAAGAGCGGCGGCTCCTTCACATATTGAAGGGTATCGTTCATCCAGCCCATATTCCATTTGAAGTCAAAGCCCAGCCCGTCAAAGTCCGTGCCGGTCACGTGGGGCCACGCGGTAGACTCTTCTGCGGCAGTGATGGCACCGGGGAAGGAGGAGTGAACCTCGTAATTGAATTTCTTTAAAAGTGCCACCGTCTCCAGATTTCCGGTTTCGCCGTATTGGTTGGCACTCCATTGACCGTCCTGCTTGCCGTAGTTGCGGTAGAGCATCGATGCCACCGCGTCCACCCGCAAGCCGTCGATATGGTAATTTTCCAGCCAGTTGCAGGCGGAGGAGATGAGAAAACTGCATACCTCCGGTCTGCCGTAGTCAAAGATGCGGGTCCCCCAGTCCGGATGATCTCGCATCAGCGGGTCAGTGTATTCATAGCAGATACCGCCGTCAAACTCAAAGAGTCCCGCCGCGTCCCGCGGGAAGTGGGCAGGAACCCAGTCCATAATCACGCCGATGCCCCGCTGATGGCAGCGGTCGATCAGCTCCATCAGCTGATGAGGCGTCCCGTAGCGGGAGGTGGGTGCAAAATAGCCCATCACCTGATAGCCCCATGATTTATCAAAGGGATATTCGCTGAGGGGCATCATCTCAATATGGGTATATCCCATCTCGCATACATAGTCCAAAAGGCGGTCGGCAATCTCCGTATAGGTATAAAAGCTGCCGTCCTCCTTGAGCTGCCAGGAGCCGAGGTTTACCTCGTAAATATTCATCGGACGGTTGGCATAATCGGTTTTTGCCCGCTTTTTCATCCACTTGGCGTCCTGCCATTGATAACCCTCAATGTCGTATAGTCGGGAGGTCGTGTCCGGTCGGAGGGCGAAGTGGGTGGCGTAGGGATCTGCCTTATAAAGGGTTTCTCCTGAGGGTGCGCCGATGGCGTACTTATAGGTGTCGAAGGTGCGGAGCCCGTCCACCGTCACCTCCCATACGCCGCGGTCATCGGTCTTGGTCAGGGGGACCGCCGCAGTATCCCAGCTGCAGAAATCGCCTACCAGCGATACCCATTGGGCGTGAGGCGCCCAGACCCGAAAGACCCAAGCACCGCTTTCCAGCCGATGACTGCCGAAAAAGCGGTGTGCGCGGAAATTATTGCCGGTGAAAAAGAGATCCTTGGGGAATGTGAATTGATCCAATTGCACCACTTCCTTTGATATAGTTATTTATAATAAGTATTATAACTTAATTTAGAGAAAAGTAACAGCAATTTTTGCCGAAACTTTAAAAATCCATTTATTGCATAAATAAATGTGGTAATTTTTGGTTAAAATCAACAAATTAGAACTGTGATGGTCGTTAAAATTGTGATATTCGCCAAAGAATTTTCTCTTTTCCCTTGACATTTTTCTTAAAAAGCATATTATATAAAGTATGGTTTTATTTAATAGCAGAAAAATTGAATATAAGCGTCCCTTCGGCGCGGTACGGGCGGGAGATCCGCTCTTTTTGAGATTGATTTTAGAGGATGAGCCGATCTGCACGCGGGTCAAGGTGCTTTTCCGTTACGAGAGCGGCGAGATTGAGACTGCTTATCTGGAGCGGGAGGGTGAAAGTCAGGCATTTTCCGCCACCCTGCAGCCGGAGACGGTGGGTCTTTGCTTTTATCGCTTTGAGGCGGAAAAGGAGGACGGAAGTCTCCTCTTTATCGGTACGACGGACGGCGTGCAGGCTACCGTCGGGGATTGGCTGCCGGAATGGCGGCTGACCGTCTATGAGCGGGACTTTGAGACCCCCGCAGCCCTTGCGGGCGGCATCTGGTATCAGATCTTCCCCGACCGTTTTTGTAAGGGAGAGATGGCGGAGCCCCGCCCCGTCAAAGGTCCTCGGATCTACCACGAAACTTGGAAGGAGCGTCCCCTCTTTGTGCAGGATCGACCCGATTTCAAGGGCAATGACTTTTTCGGCGGCAATTTGGCGGGTATCTGTGAAAAACTTCCATATTTAAAGGAATTGGGGGTGGATCTCATCTACCTCAATCCTATTTTTGAAAGCGGCGAGAATCATCGCTACAGCACCGCCGATTATGAGCAGGTGGACCCCCTTTTGGGCGAGGTCAGCGATTTTGAAGCCCTCTGCAAGGAGGCAGAGGCGCAGGGCGTCCGTATCGTGCTGGACGGCGTTTTTTCTCATACCGGGGCAAACAGTAAATATTTCAATCGTGAGGGCTTTTACCCCGATGTGGGTGCTTACCAGAGTAAGGAATCTCCGTACTATCACTGGTATCATTTTATCGAATATCCTAAGAAATATGACTGCTGGTGGGGCTTTGATTCCCTGCCCTGTGTGGATGAGCTGGCTCCCGATTTTATGGAATATATCAACGGTGAGGAGGGCATCGCCCGTCTCTGGATGGAGCGGGGCGCCTTCGGCTGGCGGCTGGATGTCGCCGATGAGCTGCCGGACGGCTTTTTGGAGGCGTTCCGTGAGCGGGTCAAGTCCAAGGATGAGAATAGCATTATCATCGGTGAGGTCTGGGAGAATGCGGTGGAAAAGGTCAGCTACGGCTCCCGCCGTCGTTTTTTGCTGGGCAAGCAATGTGATACGGTGATGAACTATCCTTGGCTGGAGGCGACCGTTGCGCTTCTGAAGGGCGGTAAGACCGAGGACTTTTATCACGCGGTAATGGATATTATAGACTGCTATCCTCAGCCGGCCTTGCGTTGCTTGATGAATATCCTCTCTACCCACGATACTGCAAGAATTCTGAATCGCTTGGGCGCGGATTTCATTCCGCCCCGTGCTTTTCAGGCAGATAACTATCTTTCTGCAGAGCAGCGGGAGCGGGGCAGCCTGCTTTTGAAAAAAGCGGCAATGCTGCAGTTTTCTCTGCCGGGCATTCCATGCATCTTCTACGGCGACGAGCTTGCAATGGAGGGTTACGGCGATCCTTATTGCCGCGGCACCTATCCTTGGGACGGCGGCGATCGTCAGATGCTGGACTTTTATCGGAATTTGGGTGCCGTCCGTCAGGCGCATCGGGACGCCTTTTCCGGAGACTGTACCTTTGTTGCTTACAAGGATCAGGCGCTGATCTTTGATCGGGGCGAGATCCGCGTTGCTATGAATTTCAGTAAAAAGCCAATGCCCTTGGAGGGGGAACCCTTGCTGGCAGAGCAATATGCCGACGGGATCTTACTGCCCGGCGGATTTGGCTGGTTTATTAAAACGAAATAAATCTAAATCGAAAATGAAATAAAAAATTCTCCCCTCGGGGAGAATTTTTTATTTCATTTTTTCCATCAGCTCGATCAGCCATTGGGGATGACGGCTGCCGATGGGGGTCAATTCGCCGTTTTTATATTTAGCCACGGTCAGAAAGCCGTTGTCGTTATCGTAGAAGGTGGCTTCATTGCAGTAAGGAAGGATGGTGAGTAGGTCATCAAACCGTTTTCCAAATCGTCTTGTCACGGCGTCGGTATCAATATTGTGCCCGCCTTTTTTAACGCGGTTTTCGATACGGAGCAGGGATTCCTCTATGGTATCCAGCCCCACGTAATAAAGGCGGATATAGTAATCCTTTTCAATAGCGCGTCGAATGGTATGGAGGGTCTTTTTCCCGGAAAGGGTCGTCTCTTGGGTAAAGCAGATCTCTTTTTCCAGACATTCATCGATCAGTGCAATGGCTTTTTTAGCACCTTCCATGGTATTTCCGCCGCAGGAGACAGTGATTTTATCCACGTCGATGATCTTTCCCAGATCGTCGTTTTCTGTTCTTAAAACGCCGGTCAGACTGCTTTTGCCGCAGCCGTTGACTCCGGCAACGATGGTATATGTTTTCATCGGTTTCATTCCTCTGCTGAAGATCTTTTATTTATTTTAGCATAAAAAGGATGCGCTTTCAAGGAATATTTATTCTGCGGAATAGACGGTCATTGCCACGCCGCTGTCCTGCACCAGGATGTCCTTGGGTAAGCGTGCAAATTTAAAGGTGACATAGAAATCTCCCGCCGCGCCTGAAATATTGATGATCTGAATGAAATATACCACCCAGAAGAATCCAAGGGGAACGAAGAAGTTTAGGATCAGCAGTACGAACCCCCAAAATATCACCGGAGCCAGGGCAATGAAAATGTAGTGTTTTATATCGTAATAATCGTCACTGCCCGCAAAGGCATAAAGACCGGTAAAGCCGTACCGTACCTTTTTAGTACCGCTGAGCTTCATTGCTACGCCGTGAACCAGCTCGTGGAGGATCATATACACGACCATTCCCGCCAGCAAAAGTACATATTTGAGGAGGACGGGCTTGATGCCGTTTGATGCGTCGAACATCGTGAAAAACGAAACGAAGGGCTGCATAGCAACCGCCATCACCGCAGCAATTCCAAGGGCAATGCCGTTGACCAAAAGGGAAAGCTTTTTATTCTTCTGCAGATCAATGGCATAAATCTCCCGATAGCCTTCAGGCAATTCCGCTAAAGCCTTCATTCGCATACCTCACGGATCAGTTCGGGTAAGGCAAGCTCGAATTTCACGCCGTACCAGTGGTCAGGATCCTTTTGGGTGATTTCGATGCACTTGAGGGTGTAGTCTGCGGCGATCTTTGCCGCTTCGGGGGCGGATTTTCCGTTCATATAGGCTCCCGTGAAGGCAGAAGCGTAGACATCGCCCGTGCCGTGGCTCCCTTTGGGGAATTTATAGTGCTCATAGTAGGAATAAACGCCCTCTTCAAATACGACAATGCCGGTCCGTCCCTCTGCATAGGAAACCCCTGTCAAAACGATGGTTTTTGCGCCGTTTTCGGTGAGCTTTTCCAAAAGAGCGTCGATATAAGAGCGGTCGTAGGTCTCCTTATATTCCGTTCCGGTGAGATAGCAAGCTTCCGTGACATTGGGGAGGATGATATCGGCGGTGAAGCAAAGCCGCTTCATTGCATCGGCATAGGCTTGATCAAATGCGGGATAGAGCTTTCCATTATCCCCCATGGCGGGGTCTACGATACGGACGCCGCCCTCTGCCAGCAGGTTATCCATAATTGCCTTCACATCGTCGATCTGACCAACGCTGCCGAGATAGCCTGTATAGACCGCATCAAAGCGGATGCCTTCTTTTTTCCAGTGCTGATGAATGGCGGGGATATCCTCCGCCAAATCACGGACGGTAAAGCCGGTGAAGCCGGCGGTATGGGTAGAGAGCACCGCCGATGGGAGAATGCAAGTCTCCAAGCCACAAGCAGAGAGAATGGGCAATGCAACCGTCAGGGAGCATTGACCGACGCAGGAAATATCCTGAATGGTTAAAATTTTACGATAGTGCATAGAGATACGCCTCCTTAGTAGTATATCACTATTATAGCGAATTTTGGTCTTGACGAAATATCCAGATTTACAGTTTTTTATATAACCAGATTTTTGCGGCGTGCTCGCCGAACCCGGTTGATATGCCGTTCAAAATCACCGCTGTCGATCAACTCCGCCAGAACATATTGCTCAAATACCGGTACAGTGCAGGAATAAAAGCCCAGTTTTTGCTCAAAGGTGGGCAACAGCTCTTCCGGCAGCAGCATATACCCCGCTCGGATGGAGGGCGCAACAGTCTTGGAAAAGGTATTGAGATAGATCACCGACCCGTCAGAGAGGGAAAAGATGGGGTCGTCGTTTTTCATAGAGACGGTCAGCTCTGATTCGTAGTTGTCCTCAATGAGGTAGCCACCCCGCTTTTTCGCCCATTGCAGATATTCCGCTCGTTTGGAGGCACCGGCGGTGATACCGCTGGGAAAGCTGTTGAAGGGGGTGACGTGCAGGATGGTAGCGGCGGTCCTTTCCAGCTCGGCGGAGCGGATCCCGTCCTGCCCCAGCTTCAGCAGGTCGCATTGGATGCCGCTCGCCTCGTAGACCCGACGGATCTTATCATAGGAGGGATCCTCCAGAGCAAAGATACGGTTATCACCCAGCAGTTGGGCAATGAGACTGTAGAGATACTCGGCACCGGAGCCGATGATGATCTGCTCGGGACGGACACGGATGCCGATGCTTCGCGCCAGATAGGCGGCGATGGCACTTCGCAACTCCGCGCAACCGTGGTTGGGGGACTTGACTAAAATGCTTTCGCCATAGTCGTTGAGCACCTTCCGCATAGTTTTGGCAAGCACAGAGTAGGAAAATTGGCTTTTGGCACTGTGCGCCGCCCGACGGGGGACGCGTACTGCCGGGGCGGTGGAAAGAAAATCGCTCTCCCGATAGGTGACATAATAGCCGCTGCGCTGGCGGGCTTGAATATAGCCCTCGTCGTCTAAAATGGCGTAGGCGTGCTCCACCGTGATGACGCTGACCCCCGTCTCCTCCGCAAGCAGTCGCTTGGAGGGCAGCTTGGTGCCATAGGGAAAGACTCCGCTGATGATGTCGCGGCGGAGCTGCTCATATAACTGCATATAAGCCGCTTTGCTGTTGTTTCGGTCGATGTAATTCTTCATTTGGTTATATGGATTTCTCCTGTTTTGTTGAATTAGATATGTCCAGTCTGTATTATAATAGTTTATCTTGAAAAAAACAAGAGAATCCGTTAAAATAGAAAATATGAAAAAAGTAATCGGAATTTTAGCGCACGTGGACGCGGGTAAGACCACCCTTGCGGAAGCGTTATTATATCGGGCAGGCAGGCTGCGGACCCTCGGTCGGGTGGATCGGGGCGACACAGCCTTGGATACCCATACTCTGGAGCGGGCAAGAGGCATTACCATCTTTGCCAGTCAGGCGGTTTTTGATGTGGGGGATACCCGTTTTACGCTGCTGGACACCCCCGGTCACGTGGATTTTTCTGCCGAGACCGAGCGTACCCTGCAGGTGTTGGACTGCGCCGTCTTGGTCATCAGCGGGACGGACGGAGTCCAAGCGCATACCCGTACCCTTTGGCGCCTGCTGGAGCTTTACCGCGTTCCCACCTTGATTTTTGTCACAAAAATGGACTTCGCCCGCAAGGAGCGGGAGGAGATCATCGCAGAATTGAAAGCCGAGCTATCCGAGGGTTGTATTGATTACGAGACGGGCGGTGAGGAATTTGCCGTCTGCAAGGAGTCTCTTCTGGAGAGGTATCTGGAAAGCGGGACCCTCTCCGATGAGGAGATATGTGATCTTGTGCGGGAGCGGCTGGCGTTCCCATGCTTTTTCGGCTCGGGACTCAAGCTGGACGGGGTGGATGATTTTCTTCATCATCTGCCCGCCCTTGTACCGTCGGCGGTCTATCCCGACGCTTTGGGCGGCAGGGTCTTTAAGATCAGCCGCGATGCCCGCGGTGAGCGGCTGACCCATCTCAAGGTCACCGGCGGCACTCTGCGGGTGCGAGACAGTATCGGGGAGCAAAAGATCGGCGGGATCCGCATCTATTCCGGCGGGAAATTCGAGACGGTTGAGCAGGTCACTGCAGGAGAGATCTGCGCGCTGACCGGTCTTTCCGAGACCTTCGGCGGGCAGGGGATCGGTTATGAAAAGGCGGCGGTCAAGCCTTGCCTTGAGCCGGTAATGAACTATAAATTGATCCTGCCTGCGGGGGCAGACCCCCAGACCGTCCTGCCCAAGCTGCGGCTCTTGCAGGAGGAGGACCCCCAGCTTCGGTTTATCTGGGACGGCTTTTTGCAGGAGATCTATGTCAGCCTGATGGGCGAGGTGCAGACGGAGATCTTGAAAAGCGTGGTGCTGGATCGTTTTGATCTGGAGATCGGCATCGGCGAAAGCCGTGTGATGTATAAGGAAACCATCTCCGATAAGGTGGAGGGCGTGGGTCATTATGAGCCGCTGCGCCATTATGCGGAGGTGCATCTGATCTTGGAGCCTCTGCCTCGGGGCGAGGGGCTGAAATTTGAAACCAATGTCAGCGAGGATCTTCTGGATCGCAACTGGCAACGGCTGGTGTTGATGCACCTTAAGGAAAAGCAACACCTCGGCGTACTGACCGGCTCTCCCATCACCGATATGAAGATCACCCTCGGTGCGGGCAGAGCCCATATCAAGCATACCGAGGGCGGAGATTTTCGTCAGGCGACCTATCGGGCGGTGCGGCAGGGCTTGATGCAGGCGCAATCGGTACTGCTGGAGCCGTACTATGCGTTCAGAATAGAAGTGCCGCCGGAGCAGATCGGGCGGACCATCAACGATATGCGGGCAAGAAATGCCACCTTTGAAAGTCCCGTGGAGTCCGGTGACTTGTATCTCTTGACCGGTCGGGCACCCGTTACCACGCTGGACGGCTACGCCGCAGAGCTTGCCGCCTATTCCGGCGGTCGTGGACGGATCGCGCTGGAGGTGGAGGGCTACGACCTCTGCCATAATCCGGAGGAGGTCGTTGAATCCTACGGTTATCGGGCAGAGAGCGATCTGGAGAATACGCCCGATTCGGTGTTCTGCGCCCACGGAGGCGGCTTTAGCGTCAAATGGGATCAGGTGACAGAGTATATGCATCTGGAAAGCTGCCTGAAGGACGAAATTGCCGTGGCACCCCAAGTCAACTATCGGAATTTGAATATCAGCGATAAGGAGCTGGAGGCAATTATGCTCCGCACCTTTGGTCCCATCCGCCGTCGGGAATACGGGATCGCGGCGGTGGAGACCAAGCCCCACGCATCCGGAAGCGGGTTCAGCGGGGAAAGAAAGAATCTCTTGATCGTGGACGGCTATAACGTGATCTATTCTTGGGAGGATTTGAAAAAGCTGGCGGAAAAGGATCTGGACGCCGCGCGGACAAAGCTGGCAAATATCTTGAGTAACTACAGTGCCTTTACCAAGACCGAGACGGTGCTGGTTTTTGATGCCTATCGGGTCGCCGGCGGCAGCGGTGCCAAGGAGGAATTTCTCGGTATCCATATCGCTTATACCAAAGAGAATGAGACCGGTGATGTATTTATCGAGCGGATGGTGGCGCAAATCGGCAAAAATGATAAAGTACGGGTCGTCACCTCCGACGGACTGATCCAATTGACCGCAGTGCGAAAAGGAGTCCTTCGGATGTCTGCCCGTGAATTTGAGGCAGAGGTGGAGGAAGCCTATGCGCGGATGAGAGAACTGATCAAGGAGATCAATGAGGAATGAGAAAAGCGGCTGCCGGGGCAGCCGCTTTTAAAAGTTGTTTGTGCATGGGGCTTTTGATTGAGCAGGGATGGGAAATGGAGCGAGAGGGG
>JAZQAQ010000235.1:0-2305 GCA_045545255.1 Eubacteriales bacterium
CCCCTTGGGGTTATACCACCAGCGTTCAATTCCTGCGTTGAGACCGCCCTGCATATCGCTGGTGAGGGAGTCACCGATGATGATGCATTCTTCTTTTTTGCAGGGAATGGCGGCAAATACTGCGTCAAAGAAGCGGATGTCCGGCTTTTCATAGCCGATTTTTTCGGAGATAAAGATGCCGTCGAGGATCCGGTCTAACCCGCTTTTTTGGAGCTTGCGCTCTTGGGCGATGGCAGTACCGTTTGTGACGGCGAACTGGAGATAACGTCCTTGCAGCGTCTTAACTGCCGCCTCGCCGCCGTCGTGGAAAAAGGCTTTATCGCCCAAGTGGATCTGATAGGCGTCGTTAAATTCTTCTACACGCTCAAAGGGGATGGCTTCGTTGGCGAAAAATTCCCGATAGCGTCCTACTAATACTTCGGGCTTGGTACATTCGCCCCGTTCCAGCTTTTCCCACCATTTGCGATTGATGGCGGAATAGCGGGCCAGCATCTCATCGGTACATTCACCGAGACCGAATTTTTCAAAGCATTTACGGATGCCGTATTCTTCGGATTTTAAAAAATCTAATAAGGTGCCGTCGATATCCCATAGAATAGCTTTGATCATAACGAGATCTCCTTTCGTATGTTTTGAAAAAAGCGGAGAGGTGAGCCTCTCCGCTTACTTGATTATTCCTCGTTGTTCTGAGCAGCCTTCTGGGCGTTCTCCATATCGATGAGAGCGTCCTTACGGGAGAGGTTATATCTGCCCTTGGAGTCGATCTCCATAAACTTGACCCAGATCTCGTCGCCTTCGCTCAAGAGGTCTTCGACCTTCTCTACGCGCTTCTTATCCAGCTTGGAGATATGAACCAGACCTTCCTTAACGGGAGCAAACTCAACGAATGCACCGAACTCCATAATCTTGACGACCTTGGAGCGGTAGATCTGACCTACTTCGGGCTCAAATACGATGCCCTTGATGATCTCCAGTGCCTGATTGGAGGAGGCGGGGTTGGAGGCAGAGATGAATACAGAGCCATCATCCTCGATATCGATCTTGGCACCGGTATCGGCAACGATCTTCTGGATCACCTTACCGCCGGTACCGATTACCTCGCGGATCTTATCGGGATGGATCTTCAGGGTGATAACCTTGGGAGCCCATTCCTTCACATCGGCGCGGGGAGCAGCGATGGCGGGAGCGATGACGTTATCCAGAATGTGATAACGGGCGTCGCGGGTCTTCTGCAGAGCCTCTTTGATGATGGCCTCGGTCAGACCGTCTACTTTAATATCCATCTGGATAGCGGTGATGCCCTTCTTGGTACCTGCTACCTTAAAGTCCATATCGCCGAAGAAGTCTTCGATACCCTGAATATCAACCATCGTAACGAAGGTATCGTCGGGACGGGTGATCAGACCGCAGGAAATACCGGCTACGGGAGCCTTAATGGGTACGCCTGCATCCATCAGAGCCAGGGTGGAACCGCAGATGGCACCCTGAGAGGTGGAACCGTTGGAGGTCAGAACATCGGAGACCAGACGGATGGTATAGGGGAACTCTTCAACAGAGGGGATAACAGGCTCCAGAGCGCGCTCTGCCAGAGCACCGTGACCGATCTCACGGCGACCGGGGCTGCGGGGGGGCTTTGCCTCGCCGACAGTAAAGCCGGGCATATTATAATGATGGATATAGCGCTTGGAGGTGACATTGTCCAGACCGTCCAGAAGCTGCTCCTCGCTGACCATACCCAGGGTACAAACGGTCATAACCTGAGTCTTACCGCGGGCGAAAAGACCGCAGCCGTGAACCTTGGGAAGCAGATCGACTTCGCCCCAGAGAGGACGCATATCGTTGAGGCCGCGATCGTCTACACGCTTGCCCTCTTCGGAGATCCAGTTACGGACGATATATTTCTGCAACTTATAGAGGCAATCGCCCAGAAGGTATGCCTGCTCGCCCAGCTCCTCGGCAAAACGCTCCTCAACCTTGGCTTCCACAGCCTTGATATTAGCGTCGCGGGTTACCTTATCGGCGGTATGAATGGCTTCCTTCATCATCTCTTCGGCATAGTCCTTGACCATATCGAAGATCTCGTGGGGAACCTCGTAGGATTCGAAGGTGAACTTCTCTTTGCCGATCTCGGCAACGATCTCGTTGATGAAGTTGATCAGCTCTGCATTGACGGCGTGACCTGCCATAATGGCTTCCAGCATCTTATCCTCGGGAACTTCGTTGGCACCTGCTTCGATCATTGTGACCTTCTTGGCGGAGGATGCGACGGTGACTGCCATATCGGAGCGCTCACGCTGCTCCTCGG
>JAZQAQ010000236.1:0-36237 GCA_045545255.1 Eubacteriales bacterium
CCTTGGGGGTTGCCCCGGCGCAAGCCGCCATTGCGGCTTTATTCTCGGGGTTGGGGATATGGTTGGGGAAGCTGCCGTCCGGCTCTAAATATACGGAACCTGCAGTATCGGCGCCCAGCGGAGCCAGCACCTTCTCCACAAAGAATCCGCCTGCACCGTTGCCTGCGTCCACAACCACCTTAACGCCCTCCAAGGGACGCTCCTCGCCGGTCTTATCCCGAACCAGCTTCACAAGGCTATTGCCGTAGGGGGTCATCAGATCGAATTTCTTCACTGCCCCTTCTGCACGGTCGGCGGGGAAAAGATCCTCCTCTGCCAGACGGATCAGCTCGGAAACGTCCTTGCCGTCGATACCGCCGTCCTTGGTGAAGAACTTCAAGCCGTTCTTATCATAGGGCAGGTGAGAGGCGGTGATTTCGATGGAACCGTCGCTATTGCTCTCTTCATAATAAGTAGCAAAGAACATAGAGGGAGTAGTGGCAAGACCGCAGTCCAGCACCTGCGCACCCATCGCACGCAGACCCTTGATCAAGCCTGCCTTCAAAGCGTCGCCGGAGAGGCGGGGATCCTGACCCACAGCCACTGTAGGCGGGACTGAGGCACCGCGCTGCTCCAAAAATGCAGCAAACGCTTTACCCAAAAGCTCTGCCCGCTCCGGGGTCAAAGTGGGGTTTTCGCCCAGAGCAGTTCCTCTGATGTCTGTTCCGTTCTTTAGATTTTTCATTTCGTCAGCTCCGTTTCTTTGGTAATCAGTTTTGTTATATCTCCGTAAAGGGACCAGGTACCGGTAGACTGAAAGTCCCCGATATCGGCCGCCACAAACAGCACGCCTTGCCGATATGCCAGCGGTATGATCGGCGTATATTGATCAAAGACCGCCGCGTAGTCCGTCAGCGTTTTTTCACCCGCCCGATAGGCACGCGCCGCATCCTCCAAGGGCGGAGCGGAAAATCCGCCGTAGTTGATGGGACTGCCCGTCTGATAAAGAGCGGTATTCAGCGTCCGTCCGGTCTTGACCTCGCCGAAATACAATTCATATTCTCCGCTCTGCAGCCGCTTATTATAATCCTCTCGGGAGACTGTCTCCACATTGATCTTCACGCCGGAAAGGGCAAAGCCATCTGCCACCGCACGGGCAACATCGCTATGGACTCCGCTCCCTGACGCCACCATCAGAGAGAAGGTCAACTGCTTACCGGAACTGTCCAGCAGCATATTCTCAGTCAGATTCAGTCCCAAAGCGGTGGCTTTTTCCTTCTTTTGCGGGAGAGTCCAGCCCTGATCGCCGCCCAGTCCCTCTGCTTTATACCAAGAGGGCTGGAAAGGATAAGCAGCGGCAACAGCCTGATCCAAAAGGACCGTCTCCACCAGCTTTTCCCGTCCGATCAGTCCGCTGAGGAAGCTGCGGAGCTTGGCATCTGCAAGGACGCCGCTCCTGCAATTGACGCCCAGATACAGGAGATTATCCCCCGCGTAGGTCTGAACACTGAAATTTTTACCGCCGGTAAAGACCAGATCACTCTCGGCAGTCGCAAAATAGACGTCCAAAAGCCCCACAGAGAACATCTCCTGCCGCTCCTTCTGGTCGGCGGGCTTTTTCAGATAGATGGTCGGGATCATCGGCTGGGCAAAATAATGGGGATTGGCAGAGAGCACCCGCTCACCACCCAGAGTGGAGAAGCAGTACGGACCGCAGCCCGCGCCCCCTTTTTTCTGCACAACGGGGATATCCAGGCGGGAGATAAAGTCCACATCTGCCTCCCGCAGAGTAATGGAGACGGTGCGATCATCCAAAGCGGTATACTTCCGCACATTCTCCAGCCGTTTATAATAGGGGGAGGTGGGGGTATTTCGGATGGTCTTGATGCTCTGCACCACATCCGCCGCAGTCACATTCTCGCCGTTGCTGAACTTCAGCCCCGCCTTCAGCACCACCGTTACCGCAGTCCCCTCCACCTTGACGCTCTCCGCTAAAATATATTCCGCCTTGAGGCGGCTGTCCAGTCGGATCAAAGGACTGTAGACCAGCTTGAGCAGCTCGTGATTTTCCATATTCGCGGCGGTGAGGGGATTGGTATCCATATCTTCATAAAAAATCAACGAGATATGGTTTCGCGCAGGAAGGATCGTCCGTTCCTCCTCGCCCGAATGCCCGTATGCACCGGGCTGCTTTTCTGCCTGCTCCGGTTCCAATCCCTCACCGGAGCAGCCGGTCAGATTGATCGCCAGCAGCATTGCAAGCAACCATAATAGCAATCGTTTCATTCGTTTCACCCAATTTTATTCTTTTATGGATATAGCGGCGATCAAACTGCCGCGCATCCCTTTTGTATACCGATGGGAATAAAAGTCCGAATTATTACAGACAGTACAAGTTTTTGAGGTAAAAATGTTGTTTTTTGCCACGCCGACCTCCTGCAAAACCAGTCGATTGGCTTTCCAGAGATCCACCAAGGTATGCCCCTCACGACCGGAAGAGACCTGCGGCAGAGCATCCCCGAAGCGATCGGTAAATTCCTTTTGCACCTCCGGTCCCACTTCAAAGCAGCAGGGACCGATGGAAGGACCGATGGCTGCAACGATCCGCTCGGGCTTTGCACCCAGCATCACCATCTGCTCCACCGCGCGGGCGGCAATGCTTTGCACCGTGCCCCGCCAGCCTGCGTGGACTGCCGCCACCACACCGCTTTCAGGGTCTGCCAGCAGTAAGGGTACGCAGTCGGCGGTGAAGCACACCAGCCCCAGCCCGGGGGTCTTGGTCACCAAGCCGTCCACCTCCCGCAGCCGTCGGTGACGCCCTTGGTTTTTATAAGAATCGTCCACCGCCTGCACGTGGTCGGTATGGGTCTGATGGGTCAACACCAGACTTTCAAAGGGGAGATCGTTTGCGGCGGAAAAGCGGCGGAAATTTTCGTCCACGATCTCCTCCGTCTCCCGATCATAGGAGAAGCTCATCGAGGCAAGATACCCTTGGCTCACCCCGCCGTGACGGGTAGAAAAACCGTGGGATAACCCTTCGATGGCATCCAATGCGCGGCACTTTAAGGTAACCACGCCATTCTTTTCTTGCAGATAAAATTGCTCCTCCATAACTCCTCCGGACAAATCATATCAATTTATTATACTATATTATTCCCCGTCAATCAAGTAGAATTACTAAAAATACCCGTTTCTGCGGCAATAAAATTATACCTTGCAAAAGCACCCGCCATAATATATAATAATATTAATATAAAAGGAGTTGTAGTTCATCTATGAAAAAATACGGAAGATCCGCCTTGATCGTCGGTGCAGTCGCCATGGTCTTTCTTGCGGCATACCTGATCATCTCTGCTCTTTGGATCCCAAAAGACCCAAAGCCCGCCCCCGACCTCACCGGAGTGACCGCAGACGGCAAGACCCTATATTCTCTTTCGGATAATCGAGGAAAGAGCGGGACAGTCTTACTCTTTTTTGATACCGAGACCCCCAAAGCGCTGGAGCTTATGCAGCAGCTTTCCGCCGCCGTGCCGAAATACGAGACGGTTGATGTCGTCGCAGTATCTGTTGGAAAGGGAAGTATCGAGGAGCAGCTTTCTGCTTTAAAGGAGCAGGAGATCACCCTTTTCCCTCATATCCTATTCGATACCGACGGTGAAATGGCAAAAACCTACAACATCGGCAATACCCCCATCACATATTTTATCGACAAAAACGGGCTGATCCAAGACGCATACGTTGCCTCCATCAGCGAGAAATCCCTTGAAAAAGCCTTAAAATCCATCGCCTGATTTCGCCTGATTTCAAACCCCTTGTCAGTTTATGACGAGGGGTTTTTCTTGATTTCAAGCCAAAAATCCGTTAAACTGTAACCAAGGAAATCACCGAGGAAAGGGGACAAGTATGGCGAAAAATCGCACCAAGCCCCAAGAGGGTCTGCTATGGGTCAGCGTTGATAAAATCATCCCTGCCGCCAATCAGCCCCGTACCATTTTCAAAGAGGACGCATTAAAGGAGCTTTCAGCCAGTATTGCCGCCCACGGCGTATTGCAACCCCTTGTTGTTGTGCAGGAAGGGGAGCACTATCGACTGATCGCAGGAGAGCGGCGGCTGCGGGCATCCAAGGATGCAGGACTGAAAAAAGTCCCTTGCGTCCTCACCGATAAGACCCCTGCAGAGGCAGCAAAGCTTTCTCTCATCGAAAATCTTCAGCGGGAGGATCTTACCTTTTTTGAGGAGGCGGCGGCATACCGACGGTTGATGGAGGACTTTTCCCTCTCCCAAGCAGACATCGCGCGGGAGATGAGTAAGGATCCGTCCACTGTAGCAAACAAACTACGATTACTGAAACTGCCCATCTGTGCCCAGCTTCTTATCAAAAAAAGCGGGCTGACCGAGCGTCACGCCAGAGCCTTACTGCGGGTGGAGGATCAGGATCTTTTGATGGAGCTTTTGGAGACCATCATTGACCAAGCCCTCAATGTGAAAGAGACGGAAACCCTGATCACATCTACGATTACGCCCAAGGAGAAGAAGAAAAAACCCCGACGGTTTGGTGCCATCAAGGACATCCGCCTATGCATCAACACCCTCGACCACACGGTGAAAACCTTGCGAAACGCGGGTATCAAGCCGCAAACTCAAATTCACGATGAGGAGCGGTTTGTGGAATATATTATTCGGATACCCAAAACATCCTAATCCCCTATATGCAAACAGAGAGCGTACTTTCCCCGGTATGCTCTCTGTTTGTTTTTGTATAAAGAATGTTTCACGTGAAACAATAATGATGGAGGGTTTTTCAAATGTTTCACGTGAAACAAATTAAATTTCCAAAAGCCCTTTTATTTTCTGTCGCGGTATGATACAATGTCTATAATAATAAAAGGAAAGAAGAAGTGAACCGTGGGAAAGATCGTTTCCATTACCAACCAAAAAGGCGGCGTGGGCAAGACAACCACCGCCGTCAGTCTTGCTTACCAGTTGGCTGAAGAGGGGAAGAAGACCCTTTTTGTCGATATCGACCCTCAGGCAAACGGTACCAGCAGCTTTGGCATTAATAAACGCAACATTCAGCAATCGGTCTACGAAGTCTTGATCGGCGATTGCAAAATTCGCGACGCCATCCTTAAAACCAAATATCCCAATGTGGACGTGCTGCCCACCAATATGAATTTGGCAGGCGCAGAAATTGAGATGGTCTCAATGGATAATCGGGAAGGTCTTTTAAAGGCGGCACTCAATTCGGTGCGTCATCTCTACGATTATATTATCATCGACTGCCCGCCGTCTCTTTCCTTGCTGACCCTGAACGCACTCAACGCCTCCAATAGCGTAATTATCCCGCT
Organism: Eubacteriales bacterium; assembly: GCA_045545255.1. GTDB lineage: Bacteria > Bacillota > Clostridia > Oscillospirales > QAKW01 > QAKW01. The sequence continues at coordinate 5,328 of JAZQAQ010000236.1, forward strand.
GCAGCCGGAATATTTGGCGTTAGAGGGCGTTTCCCAGCTTGTAAACACCATCAAACTGGTAAAAAACCGCTATAATCCTGCCCTTTATATTGAAGGTGTCCTGCTGACGATGTATGACGGCAGAATGAATATCACCCTGCAGGTAGCAAGCGAAATCAAAAAATACTTTGGCAATAAGGTCTATAAGACCGCCATCAGCCGCAACGTGCGGCTTTCCGAGGCTCCCAGCCACGGCGTACCCGTGCAGGTCTATGACCGCTATTCCAAGGGTGCTTTGGCCTATCGGGAGATGACCCGCGAATTTTTACAAAGAAATGAGGAGCAACAATGAAAAAAGGTGGATTAGGAAAGGGTCTCGACGCCCTGTTTGCAGACAACTCCATAGAATTAGAGCAGCCCCAAAAGCCCGATACAACCTTGCGGATCTCTTTGATCGAGCCGGATAAAAACCAGCCGCGCAAGCACTTCGACGAAGAGGCAATGGAGCAGCTCGCAAGCTCCATCAAGGCTCACGGGCTGATCCAGCCCATCATCGTCACCCCCATCGACGGAGAACGCTATCGCATCATTGCGGGCGAGCGTCGCTGGAGAGCCTGCCGTCTGGCGGGACTGGAGGAAGTACCTGTACTGATTCGCGAGTATACCCCGCAGGAAATCAGTGAGATCAGCCTCATTGAAAATCTCCAGAGAGAGGATCTGAACCCCATCGAAGAAGCTTTGGGCTACCGTAATCTGATGGAGGTCTATCATATGACCCAGGAGAAGGTCGCAGAGACCGTCTCCAAGTCCCGCTCCGCTGTGGCAAACACCCTGCGCCTGCTCTCCTTACCGGAGCAGATCATTGATTTCATCAAGACCGGTGAACTTTCTGCAGGGCACGCCCGCGCTTTGCTGGGTGCAGAAAACGCCGATACCCAGCTCGCTCTCGCCAATCGTATCATCACCGAGAGCCTCAACGTCCGTCAGGCGGAGGAACTGGTCAAAAAGAGCAAAAAAGAGCCCAAAGCTCCCACGCTCGCCGATCCTGCAATCGTCCAAGCCCTCAAGGAGCTGGAAACCCGAGCATCCGCACGGGTAGGCAATAAAGTCACCATCCACCATAAGCCCGGCAATAAGGGTAAGGTAGAGATCAGCTACCACTCGGTAGATGAGCTGGAAAAAATCATCGAGATATTAGAAGGAGTCTCCGGAAGATGAATAAAGAGGAAAAATCCTTGCTGGACGAGCTTTTTGATGCCGCAGGATTAGGAAGTAATCCCCCCGCAGAAAACCCGCCCGAGCAGCCTGCGGAGGAGCAGAAGGAAGCCAACGAAATCGAGATAAAAAAAGAGATATTGGAAGAAATCGGCGCAAATAAGCCGAAAACGCAAGAAAACATCAAGTTTTCAACCGAAATTGAAGAAATTTCCGAAGAAAAGAGCGAAAAAGACGAAAACAAGGAAATTCACGAGACCAAAAAGAAAGACATCAAGTTTTTGGTCATCTATACCATCATCTTCGTCATCGTCATCAGCGGATTGCTCGGCGGCAGTTATATCATCACCTCCCGTATCCATCAGCAGATGGCAGAAAATAACCAAGACCTCAATACCAGTCAGTCCACCCTTAAAAATATTAAGGATGAAAACAACGCGCTCAAGCAGGAAAACGCCGCACTCAAGGAGCAGGTCAACATCTTCTCCACCACTGCGTCCGAAGCAGAAGAGCTTTTGGAGAATGTTGCAGATATGGTGGAGCAGGACGGATATCTCACCGCCGCGCAAAGTGCCTATATTGACGGCGATCGTGCCGAAGCGCGTCAGCTGATGCAGGCGATCGATCGGGAAAAGCTCTCCCAACCCGCAAAAGAGCACTACGATCTCCTGAAAGAAAAGCTGGGGCTTTAAGCAATGAAAGAAGTAACCATCTATTCCGACGGCGCCTGCAGCGGAAACCCCGGTCCCGGCGGCTGGGGCACCATTCTGGTCTATTTAGGCAATGAAAAGGAAATGAGCGGCGCCGAGAAGGAAACCACCAATAACCGAATGGAGCTTTTGGCTGCCATCATCGGTCTGGAGACCCTCAAGGAGCCTTGTAAGGTCACCTTGGTCAGCGATTCCCGTTACCTTTGCGAGAGTATCAACCAAGGCTGGGTCTACCAATGGGAGCAGCGCGGCTGGCGCAAGGCCGATAAAAAGCCCGCCCTCAATGTGGATCTCTGGGAGCGGATGCTCCGCCAGCTTCGTCGCCACCAAGTAACCGTGCAATGGGTAAAAGGGCACGACGGACACCCCTATAACGAGCGGTGCGACCGACTGGCGGTCGCCGCCTATACCGCGCTTAAAAACTGACAATGCGAGAAAGGACATCACGTTCTATGAAACGATTTTTAGCCGTTTTGCTGATTCTGGCGATGATCTTCAGTACCACCGCCTGCAAGCCGGATAATATTACCTACCCTGTGGAGATCATTGACCCCGCAGAGGACGAGCCGAACACCCCCGCAGATCAGCCCTCCGAGGAAGAGGAGCCTGCCGAGGGGGAAGAAAATACCGATAAAGAAGAGCCTGTCGAGAGAGAAGAGAACCCCGATGAGGAAGAGCCCGCCACCGACGAAACCGACGAGCAGGCAGATATCCCTGCCGAGCAGCCCGCCACCCAAGAAGAGGACAAGGATGCCGATGCAGAGGGCAATCCCGAGGCAGGGGAGGAAGCCGAAGAAGTAGCGAATCCCCAGCCGCAGTCCGCGCCTATCAATCCGCTGGCGGTCGAGGACTTTGCCCCCTCCACCGCCACCGCAGGCACCCTGCAGCCCAGCGGTATCATCAAGCCCAACGGTACGGTCTCTTCGCTGAAAAACCGCACCGTCACCCTCTATACTGCAGACGATGTATCCGCCTTCTCCTATCATAATGAAAAAGGCAAACTTGTGGACGAATGGCAGTGGATGGAAGCGCTTGCCGAAGAAAGCGGCTTTTTACTCAAGCGAAGCGTGAAAAACAGCCGCATCTCCGTAAAAGCCCAGCGCGTTGCCCTCTATGCGGGTCAAAAGCTGAGCTTGGTACAGATGACCGCAGACCAACTGGGAGAGGGAATGACCCTCGCCGCCTCCGCCGCCGAATTTCTGAATGCGGACGCCCAAACCTTCGGTGTCAGCAAAGCGGTATTAAAGCAGAGCGATTATAAGCTCTTTGCACCTATCGGGAATGTAGATTCCCTCTGGTATAACCCCGTACTGCTCCCCGCAGAGTCCGACCCGCTCACCTTGAGCACCAAAAAGCAATGGACGGTGGAGCAGTTCAAAACCGCCTGTGCCTCTGCACCCGAGAATACGGCGGCGCTGCAGATAGAAAGCGTCCTGCCTTGGGCGACCCTCAGCGGCAGAAGCCCCCTTACCCTTTTAGAGGGCAAGCTGGACAGCAACATCAACGCAGGTGTTACCCGCAGCGTCTGGACCGCTCTGCGGACGCTGGAGCTGAAGAATTTGCAGACATCCACTCCCGCCGAGGGAGAAACCCCCGCTCTGCCGTTCTTCCGCTTCGCCACCACCCCCGAAATGGCAGAAGGGGAGACCCTGACCTATGCACCCCTGCCCGCAATGCAGGCAGAAACTGCAGGGAGTGTGATCTATAGCGGAACCTTCTTCGCCCTGCCCAAGTACGAGACCGATAAAGACTCCGTCCACGCCGCTCTTACCTTTGCAGAGCTTTGGTGCAATCGCTATACCGAGACCCGTGCCGCCACTCTTAAAACCTTTGGCATCAGCGGAGCCGCCTATCAGCAGTACTGCGATATGGCGGAAAACCAAGGATATCTGATCCTCCGCAGCCCCGAAATTGAAGAGACGGTTGCACCCTATCTCGCAGGTGTCAGCGATCCCGCCATTGATATGGCAACCATTTATAACGATATTAAAGATAAACTCCTTGCCCTCATCGCCGCAAGAAATCTTTATTACTGATCCCATCCGCGGCGGAAAGTCCTTTTCCGCCGCTTTTTCATTAAAAACGCGGAGCTTCGCGTAATCAAGGAGAAAACAAGATGAAAAAAACTCTGATTGCCCTCCTCTTGATTCTGGCACTGATTTTGACCGGCTGCTCATCTGCAGCCCCCAAGGAAGGGAATGCGGTCGCGGACGGCGTTGTGGAAGATAACGCCGACCAATCCCAAGGGACAGACTCCACTCCCCAGATTCCCCAAAATCCCCAAACGCCCTCCAATCCTACGCAAAAACCCTCCGATTCCACCCAAACGCCCTCCGATTCCACTCCGCCGCCCGCCAATCAACCGAGCGGCTCCGATCAAGAGCAAGGCGGCAGTACCGATGCACCGGATGTCTTTGCGCCCTTGAACCTCTGGGTTTCCCCCGTAAGCGGCAAGGCGGAAAAATCCCGCCCCATCTCCGCCGTTCAATGGCAATATAACGAAGACGACGGGCAATATTACCTCTGCCTGCCCACCGAGCTGGACTTTTCGGCGGTGCAGGTCTGGTTTGCAGGCGCAGAAACCTGCAGCTTTGCCGATAAAACCGTCAAAAACGGGGAAACAGTCAGTTTTCTCAAGGTGGGCAAGCGTAAGGTGACGCTGGGTGGCTCCACCTACCCCCTCACCATTATGAAATCCGCCAACATCGGCAGTATGTACATCACCACCCAATCCGGCAGTATGGATAAGATCCACGCAGACAAAAGCAATAAAGAGACCGGCACGATGCGATTTGTGTCTGCAGACGGCAAGGTGCTTTATAACGGTGAGCTCAAGGAGATCAAAGGACGGGGCAATGCCACCTGGAGCAAGCCCAAAAAGCCCTATCAAATCAAATTGAAGGACAAAGCCGAGCTGGTCAACGGCGCAGGCAAGGCGGGCACTTGGTTGCTTTTAGCGAATTACTGTGAAAAGACGATGATCAATAATACCGTCGCCTTGAATCTGGCATTTGATGCAGGGCTGAAGGACTCCGCCCGCTCCGACTATCTGGATCTCTACTGCAACGGAACATATATGGGCACCTATCAGGTCAGCGAAAAGGTGCAGATCGCAGAGAGCCGACTGGAGCTTAACGATCTGGAAAAGACGACGGAAGCAGCCAATAACGGCGCAAAATTAAGCAGTTTCAGTACCTTTGGTCCCAGAGAAGCCTCCAAGGGCGTCTCCAAGGGCTATAATATCCCCAAAGACCCCGCAGATATCACCGGCGGTTACCTTTTGGAGATTGAAGCCAACGACCGATATGTGGATGAGGGCAGCGGCTTTGTTACCAGCTACGGCACTGCGGTGGTCATCAAAGAGCCGGAGAACGCTTCTGCCGCCCAAGTGGCGTATATCTCCAACTTCTTTCAGGAGTTTGAGGACGCCCTCCGTGCCAAAGACGGCATCAACCCCAAGACGGGGAAGCGATTTGACGAATATTTCGACTTCACCTCGCTGGTTAAAAAGTATATTCTGGAAGAATTCGTGAAGAACATCGACGCCGATAAGACCAGTCAGTACTTTTATAAGCCCTCGGATAAGCAATCCACTGTCGGCTTCTGCGGTCCGGTATGGGACTACGATAATTCCTTCGACGTGATGTCAACCGCCGATAAGACCGACGGTCTCTACGCCGCCACACGGCGTAAAAAGATCTATTACCACCTGAATAAGCACGATTTCTTCGTCGAGGCGGTGAAAAAGGAATGGAAAGAGAACTATCTCCCCGCCATCGCCGTTTGCCTGGGCGAAAAGAAGCCTGCAAAGGGTGCATCCCTTCAGTCGCTGGACAGCTATTATAAAATGCTTGCCCCCTCTGCTGCGATGAACTATGTCTTTTGGGGCGAAATTGATAAGCCCATCAATACGGGTCACATCGATACCGGAGATACCTACGAGGAGCATTTCGACTACCTGCGCAGCTACCTCTACGGTCGCCGCTCGGAATTAAACAGCATCTGGCTGAATCAATAAAAGGGCGAAAACACCGTATTTATACCGCAAATGATTGCATTCACGCCAAAATCGTGGTATGATTATCAAAAAGAAACAAGGAGAAAATCACTATGCGTATTACATTTTTCGGCTCAAGCTCCGGCTCACCCGGACCGAATATGAAGTGCTCCTGCACCCTCATCGAGATCGGGGAGAAGAAGTACGTCATCGATATCGGCACCATCCTCATCGAGCAGTTAGCAAACCGCGATATCAATATCGCAGAGATCAACGCTCTGTTCGTCACCCATATGCACCGCGACCATACCGACGGTCTGCCCTCCTTCTATCTGCGGCTGCATAGCCACTACGGGAAAGATGCAGATCCCGATATTTTCTTGCCGGGTCCCATCGACCCCATCATCGACGCCTTGAAATCTTGGCGTCTGTGCAACGGTGCAACCCCCGAATCCACCTTCCGTCCCCTCAAATTCAAAGAGGTGCAGGAGGGCGTGATCTTCAACGACGGAACCGTAAAGGTCACCGCCCTGCCCACCCAGCATTCCCAGAATTTGAACTGCTATTCCTATCTTTTGGAGGCCGAAGGCAAACGCGTCTTTTTCTCCGGCGACTTCAACCGTCAACCGGACGAGGAATTCCATTATGAAATACTGGACGAACAGCTGGATCTGGCCGTCTGCGAGCTGGGTCACTTCAAGGCGGAGAAATACGGCATCATCTTCTCCGAAAAGCCGCCCAAAAAGCTGATCATCAACCACATTTCCAAGAAGAATATGGCATCCGCCTACGATTTCTGCCTGGTTTCGGAATTTCCCACCGTCCTTGCTCACGACGGAATGGTCGTAGATGTTTAAAGAATAAAGCAGAAAGCAGAAAGAATAAAGAATAAAAAAGGAAGCATTTCGCCCCCTTGGGGCGAAATGCTTTTATTTTTAAACACTCGGATTGACTTTCAAAAAAGGATGTATAGAATTTCTACACATCCGTTTAATATTTATCAAACAGGGAAATTGTACGGCACATTTTCTGTTTCTTAAGAGAACCTAAAACCCTTTATCTCGATCAAAATCAATTGCAGCATATGCGACAGTAAACAAAAAGGGAGGAAATTGGTATTCGCAGTATGGAAAACATATTCCATCTTATTATGGTTTTTAAGGTGGTTTAATTCTAATATTTTAATAATATACCATAATCTACTGAAAATACTTTAGCAAAAGCTACTATTTCAATATCTGTTATAAATCGTTTGCCACATTCGATTCGTTGTATTGCATTTTTATCAATATCAATTCCTATAAGTTGCATTTTATCGGCTAATTCTCTTTGAGATAACTTCATAGCTTTACGAAGACTATAAATATTCTTTCCGGATATATTATTTAACCCATCGGATGTTTTATTAATAAACATATACTTTCTCTCCAATTTTGACATTTAGTGCTTGTCAACAGAAAAATTATATGTTATAATTAACGAAAATATGACATTCAGTGAATGTCGCGCGTGGGAGAGAATTTAATGAAAGATAAATCAAGTAAAACCAATAACAAAAAAAGGATTCCTGCAATAATTATTGTTTTGGGCATTTTTTGTCCAGTAATCTTTATATTATATTTTCTTATACAGTATAATTCAGATATTGCCAAAGTAAAATCTGATTTTATAATTCCTTCATCAAAATTGAATGCAACGACGGAGAAGCACAGTATTGATACTTACGATGATACATCTATCCGTACTAACGAATCTGAAAAGAAATTTATTTTTAGAGGTGGAGATGGGAACTTATATGAATCCGGAGGTGTGTTCTGCGATTGGGCGGGAAATTATGTTTGTTGGGGCGATTGTTTCACAGACAATCATGGCTATCTTGTGAAATGGGGAAACCCTTTTTATGATAACAAAGGAAATTATGTGGGATGGGGTAATCCTTTTTATGACGCCAAAAACAATTATATAAATCCAAAAGGATAAAATAAATTAAAATATAAGGAGAATAAATTATGAAACAAGAATTAATGGCTCAATTGTTATCTCAAAGAAAAGATTTCATTTTTGGTAATAATGGCAATGACCAAAAGATTATCGCCGCACTAATTGGTACAGAAGATAGCTGCTATGATGATTTAATAAAAATACCTCTACGCAACCCCTCGCTTATCCAAGTTCTGTCGATTCTTCCGGGTGCAATTGATCGACTCTTATTGGGTAAATTTGGTACTATGATTTTGAAGAATTTCACATTAGGTGGGTTCGGGGTTTGGTGGATAAAAGATATATTCACAGCAAAATCAAGATGTATAGAATATAATCAAAAAAGGTTTTTGAAAGCAATAAACGATCCTTCAATCGCAAAGAAAATTATTAGCGCTGAAGAGAAAGCTAAATTGGCTCTCAATTTTACAAAAGAGATTGCGCCAACTATTATTGAAGGAGCAAAAGATATAGGAAGCACTTTTCATGTTAAATGACTTTTAAAAAACCTTGAAAAGGTTTATTTTACAAGCAGCGCAGAGACCATCGACGGCCCAAAAAGCCATACTCAGACAGACTTTCAAAAACGGATGCAGATCTTACCCAAATTTCCCGAAGTCGTATGTGATACGCCGAGGGGAGAGTTGGCGGAAGATGGACCTTTTTATGCACAGACCATCGACGGCCCAAAAAGGATGCAGATTTTGCCCAAATGATCCCGACGAATTTTCTCTCTTCTTTCTGCTCGGATTGACTTTCAAAAATGAGTTCAGGTTTCGTTAACTCGACCGAAGGCGTATGTGATACGCCGAGGGGAGAGTTAGCGGAAGATGGACCATTTTTGGAAGTCCAGCAGAAACCTTAAAAAAGAACCTGTGGCATAACACCACAGGTTCTTTTTCTATAATTAATATCCGACCTTTTCCCAACACTCAAAGGGCGCAGCCAGCTCTTCGCTGATATACACCTGAGTCTTCTTGGTCTGCAGCATAGAGCTGGGAACCAAGGGAGTTACGGGACCGTGGGTAACCAGACGGGAGGTCATTCTCTGCCAGCTGGAGAAGGTACCGCAGGTTGCCAGTGCGTGAACCTCGATACGCTCCTTCGCACGCATAACGTCGATAGGACCGATGGTTGCAGCCATAGGAGGCACATTTGCGATATCACCGGACTGACCGAAGGTACCGTTCAGAGAGTTCTGCATAATGGTCATCGGATGCAGCTTAACCAGCTTTGCGGGCTGATTCAGCCACTCTTCGATGTCGCCGCTGCCGACGAACTCGGGGATGGGATCCACGAAAGCAACGTGACCGGTCCAGCCGGGAGAGGTGGAGATGATGTCTGCACCGCCGCCGGAGATATCGTTGATGATCTTGGAATAATCATTGATATTGGCGTTGGTGGGATAGTGAACGTTCTCCATGGGCATTCTCAGCTTGGGATCGATCTGCATTACGAAGTACTTGATCATAGAATGAACGAAGCCTGCCTCATAGGTCTCGGGGGCGATGTTACCGTTCTGGTCTGCCCACTCATCCTCTGCAAAGATATGGACCTTGGAGCAGTCAACCTTGAAGTAGTTGATCAGCTGAGCCAGAGGGATATAAGTATCAGGCTCGGGGTTGCCCAGGATCATCGTGAAGGTACGTCCCTCTTCGGAGGCAGCCTTCAGACGAGAGAACAGGGTAGCGATCAGGACGGGATGGGGGTTCATCATAACCTTAACGTCAAACTCGGGATGCCACCAAGCCTCACGCTTCTCCAGATCCTTGCCGCTCAGCTTACGCACACGGTCGCAAACTTCCTTATCCTTGAAGGGAACGAAGTCAGCAGGATCAAAGCTGAACTTGCTTGCGGGTTCAAAAATGATGTCTTTCATTTTGATTTCTCCTTTATATAAATATTTTTAAAAACAAAGTTTACCAAAGCAATGACGCTTATGGAAGGTGAAGGGCTCGCCCACGATCGGACTCCAGGAGAGGTAGTGGGGCGGTTCAGAGAGGTCTGCACAGGTAAAGAAGTTGCCGAGCAGAGTCTTTCCCTTCGGGGTGGTAAAATCGGGGAAGATACGGCGGATAAAATCATAGGGGATGGTGTAAAAAAGATCCCAGCCCTCTTCCGTCCGCTCGATCACGGGATTCAAAATATCGTCGTAGCCAAATTCCGGCACCAGACGAAGCTGGGTCTCGATATCCGAACCAAAGCCCACATAAACGCAGCCCTTGGGGTTACATTCAATATTGATGTAGCGCCCGTCCTCCTCCATAGGGCAGAAGAAGAACTCCAGACAGCTATCCTCGCAGGGGATGCCGAAAATCCCTTCCGATACCGCGCGGGGATCGGGATCCACCTTACGCAGATGAACGTAAAGCTTTTCATCATCGTATGCAAGCTGCGCATAGGCACTGTAAAAATCGGGGGTATCCAGATAAGGAAGGTTGATCTCTGCCACCTCTAAAACGTCCCAATCGGGCGCGTCGGGGGAGTAGGACACTTTATATTGCATCATTGCAGATCACCCTCAAGAATAACGCCGTGAACACCCATTTTATAGTCCACGATCACCAGATCCGCGCGCTTCCCGCGGGCGATCTCACCGCGATCATAGAAGCCGACTGCCAGCGCGGGGTTATAGGAAGCGAACTTAAATACATCCACCAGAGACGCGCCGGTATGCTTGATCATATTGCGGCAGGAGATATCCAGGGTCATCTTGGAGCCTGCGATCTCGCCCATATGGTCGAAGTTGATATCGTCCACATCGTCGTAGCCTTCGGGGATAGGACCGTCGCAAGCGTAGGCATCGGAGATGAGGATGATGCGATCGTCGCCCTTGATCTTGCGTACCAGACGGAGCATATAGGGATCCACATGGATCCCGCGGCTGTCGCAGATCAGCTCTGCGAAGATCTCACGGTTATAATTGACCGCCTCGTCCACGCAGACGCCGCGGCACTCGGGATACATCGGACGGTCACCGGTAGCGTTGGTATGATGGGTACCGATCTTCAAGCCGTAGGGCATCAAGGCTTCGATATCCTGCGGTGCCGCCTCACTATGAGCGACGGAAAATACCGCGTTGGGATTCTTCGCCTTAACATCCAGAACGAAGTCTAAAATATTCTCCCGCTCGGGCGCACAAGCCCAGACGCGGGCGAGATCATAAGCCGCGTCGATGACCGGCTGATGCTTTGCCTTATCCACAGGTCCCTTCCAAGGATTATTCTCACGGTCGCAACCAAACTTGGGGTTGAGGTAAGGACCTTCCATATAAAGACCGGCAATGTTCTTGCACTCCGGCTTTTTCATCGCCTCGCGCAGCTTGCCGATAGCCTCCACATAGGCTTCGGTGTTCATACTAAAGTACAGTGCAGGCAGCAGAGAAGTGGTACCGTGCTTTAAGTGGTGCTGACTTGCCCGCTCCGGCTCGTCCTGGAAAAAGACGTAGCCGTCGGAATGGGTATGGATATCCACAAAGCCGGGACCGACATAATTGCCCCCCGCATCAATGATCTCGCAGCCTTCGGGCACAGGGAGCTTGCGTGCCTCGCCAAAGTCCACGATCTTGCCGTCCTCCATCAAGAGGACTGCATCGGGGATGAAGTGATCTCTCATAACGAGAGTCGCATTGATAATTGCTTTCATTACTTTGCCATCTCCTTTAAAAGTTGCTTGCCTTCCTCAATGATCTGCTCAGCAGTTCCCGCCTTAAAGCTGGAGGTACCCGCCTCATAGCCGCCCTCGTCATAAGCGTCCTTCATCGGGAAGTAGCCCTGATAGCCGTTGGTACAGCAGGTGGGGATCACCAGCCCGTAGCCCTCCGTCTCCTTCAATGCTCTGCCGATACCGTTAAAGGGCTCGCCGGGGAGTCCCACAAAGGCAACGGGGCCGAGCTTGATGCCGGAAATGGGCATCTCAAAATATTCGGGACCGTGCTCCAGCCGCAGCATACGGGCGGCCTGCGCCACCATCGTGGTCAGCATCATCCCCTTATAGGGCAGCTCCGCATCCTTGCCTGCCAGATGCATCTCGTTGATTCTGCGTGCCTCGGGCAGATCTTTAGGATCGGGCATATTGGAAGAAATCTTCATCGTCTTTTGCAGGCAAACCAAGTCGTCTACGTCGGTATATTGCACCTTATCGTAAGCCTGCAGGACACCGCCCGTCACGACACGGGCAATATATTTTGCGTGACCGTATCCACGGGATACGTCATCAAAATCCATAAACATATCGTTGAGGTAGCCGCCGCGGGGATGAACGTTGACGTGGTTGATATCACCCTGGCACCCGTTGAAGAAGATACACTTGACGTTATCCAGAGATTTTTCAACCTGACCGCGCAGAAGTCCCGGCCAGTCGGCGGAGATCTTGTTACCGCCCACCACGTCGGGATGGTTGGCAAAGTTGACCAGCGCCAAGGACTCCGCGCCCTCGCGGTCGAACCGAACCACGCTGACCCGCTCATCCACAATGCCGATGGGGGAGTCGATTTCGGGGTTATCCACACCGGGATTGGTGCGAACGCTGCCGTCCTTCATCCGAAAGCGGCGAACAAAGGCTACGTTGGGAGCGTTGCCGACGCCGTAGCCCATTTTAGCAGGCTTCAGATCCTCTAAAGCAGCGGCGGAAACGTCTGCAAATCTGTGATAAAGGAATCGGTTGTATTCCTCAATTAATTCGGGGCAGATCCCATCCTTATCCACCAGACCGGGGCCGGTATGGGTGTGGGTCGCGGCCAGATAGATGGACTCCACAGGGACTCCCGTTACCTCGGAAATGTGCTCGCGGAACATCAGGTTCAGATCCTTATTAATGCCGATGTTATCGGCGCAAAGCATCAGCGCCTGCTTGCCGTCCACATCCAGAGCCAAAGCGACGACTTCCAACTCATCCAGAACGCCATCTGCCAAACGCACTTTAAAATAACCCGAAATTCCAATTCCCATCATCGGAGTTATATTTCTCTTTGCATAGCCGGCTTTCAACAAAGCAGACACCTCCTTATAATAATTAATATATTCTTGGTTTATTTTAACCTTTTTCACAAGGGGTTGTCAATAGATTTGCGGTATTTTCATCCCTCATTTTACAAATCGAAAGTTGAAAAAATGTTGATTTTTCGTTTTTCTTATGTTACAATTTCAAACGAAAGATTTTCAAAAGGAGGGAATAACGCACCTATGAATATCGGAGTGGAGCAAAGAAGAGAAGAAATTATGGAGCTGGTACGTTCTCGCGGGAGTGTCCGTGTGACGGAAATCAGCAAGCTTTACGGCGTCTCGGAGGTCACCGTTCGATCCGACCTGGAATATCTGGAGGCGCAGGGCGTCCTCTCCCGTATCCACGGCGGAGCAGTGGGAACGGGCAAGCACTATATCAATATGGATATGTCGGAGCGGTATATGTCCAATTCCGCCTCCAAAAAGGAGCTTGCCGCCAAGGTTGCCGAGCTGGTGGAGCATAACGACACCATCTTTATGAACGCCGGCACCACCCTGACCTACGTCCTTCACGCCATCCGCGGAAAGCGCAACATCAGCATCGTCACCAATTCCATTCAGAATGCGGTGGAGGCCAGTACCTACCCCGGCTTTAACGTCATTTTGTTAGGTGGCGAGATCGACGAAAAATATCAGTTTACCTACGGCAACGATACCCTCAGCCAGCTGGATAAATACCACGCAACCAAGTGCATTTTATCGGTGGACGGCATCCACGAGCGGGACGGGCTGACCCTCTACTATTCCAATGAGTCGGGGATCGTCCGTAAGATGATCGCCTGCGCCGATCAGACCATCATTGCGGCGGATAGCTCAAAGCTTGGGAAAAACACCTTCTCACGGGTGGCGGATATCGAGGATATGGACGTTTTGGTCACCAATACCGCCCACCACGAACTGCTGGAAATCCTGCAGGAAAAAGGGATCACGATCTGCTAAAAATCATTGACAAACCCCTTCTGTAGTGATAGTATAAATAAAGGAAATCATAAGAAAATCTCAAGAGAAAGAAAAGAGATCAAAAACTATGAAAAAGTTTCTCGGAATTGATATCGGCACCACCTCCATCAAGGCCGCCGTCTTTGACGAAAAGGGTCAGCGGCTGGGTCTGGAGCGGGTGGATTATACCTTGGATACCGACGCCAAGACCGGCTTTATCGAGTTTGACCCGGAGCAATATATCGAGATGTGCAAAAAGGTCATTGATGCCCTCTCCGCCAAGTGCGGTCCCATCGAAGCACTCTCCGTTGATACCCAGGGCGAGACGATGATCCTCACCGATGAGGAGGGCGCACCGGTCTATCCCGCCATCGTCTGGCTGGATAACCGTGCCACTGCCCAGGCAGAGGAGATCGAAAAGAAGTTCGGTCACCAAAAGGTGTATGAGATCACCGGTCAGCCGGAGATCATCGCCACCTGGCCCGCCTCCAAGCTCCTTTGGGTCAAGGAAAACCGTCCCGAGGTCTTTGCCAAGACCAAAAAGATCTTTATGCTGGAAGATTGGGTACTCTATCGGCTGACGGGAAATTTCGTCACCGAGCCTACCATCCAGTCCTCCTCCGTTTATTTCGACATCAACACCCGCTCCTGGTGGGGCGAGATGCTGGACTTCATCGGCATCAAGGCTGAAATGCTCCCCAAGGTCTGCAAATCTGCAGAAAAGGTGGGTACTTATAACGGGATCACCGTCGTTTCGGGTGCTCTGGATCAGATCGCCGGCACCATCGGCGTGGGTGTTACCGACGAGAGCCGTGTCAGCGAGATGACCGGCACCATTATGGCAGTCTGCGCCACCTGCGATACCATCCCGCCCTATAATCCGAATAGTATCGTACCCTGCCATCTGCACGCCATCGACGATAAGTTCTGCCTGATCCTCTGGTCGGCAACTGCAGGAATGGCACTGAAATGGTTTAAGGAGCAGTTCGGTGAAAATCTCTCCTTCCGCGAGCTGGATGAGCTGGCGGAAAAGGTCGCACCGGGTTGCGACGGAATGACGATGCTGCCCTATTTCTGCGGCTCCACCATCCCCAACTATAATCCCGACGCCACCGCCACCTTCGCCGGCGTCACCCTTTCTCATACCCGCGGTCATTTCGCCCGCGCCATTATGGAGGCAGTCGCCTTTATGCTGCGCGGTACGCTGGAATACGCCAAGGTACGCAAAGACTGTGAACTTCGGATCACCGGCGGTGCCGCAAGCAGTCCCTTATGGGCAGGCATCAAGGCAAACGTCGTGGACCGCGTCCTCAATACCGTCACCGAAAGCGAGACCGCCTGCTTGGGTACGGCGATCCTTGCGATGGTGGGTGTCGGTCAGTATGCGTCTATTAAAGAGGCCACCGAGCATACGGTGCAGGTGGATAAGACCTATCAGCCCACCGGCGACGATTACGAAGCCGCCTATAAGAAGTATTGTGAGTTAGATAATAAACTGAATATAAAGGAGTAAGGTTATGTATAAGGATTATAAGATCAGAGCACCGTTCTTTGAAGTCGGTCCCAAGTGCATTATGTGGGGCGAGCGGATGCTGAAGCTCGCCAAGGTTCTGGACGAGATCGCCGAAAAGTACGATCTGGACATCATCGTGACCCCCCAGTACGCCGATATCCGTCTGCTGGCGGAGAATACCAAGCGGCTGCATATCTATGCCCAGCATATGGATCCCCTGGAGCCGGGCAGAGGGTTAGGCTCCGTCCTGCCCGAGTCCGTCAAGGAGGCAGGCGCAGTGGGCGTTATGCTTAACCACGCCGAGAAGAAGCTGGATCTGGAAACCATCAAGGCAACCATCGCCCGTGCGGATGAAGTGGGTCTTGCCACCATCGTCTGCGCCGATAGCGTGGAAGAGGTTGCCGCCATCGCCAAGATGGGTCCCAACCTCATCGTGGCAGAGCCTACCGAACTGATCGGTACCGGCGTTGCCAGCGATATGGGCTATGTGGTGGATACCATTGAGGCAGTCCGCAAGATCAACCCCGACATTATGGTACTCCAGGGTGCCGGTATCTCCGGTCCCGAGGATGTGGCAAACGTGATCCGTGCAGGTGCACAGGCTACCGGCTGCACCAGCGGTATCCTGAAGGCAGAAGTCCCCGAAGAGGCGGCAGAGGAAATGCTTCGCGCTCTCCGTGAGACCTGGGACGAGGTACACGGCAAATGAAAAACGAACTGATTCAAAGAGGCAAGGACGCCTTTCAGATCGAAAGCGAGTCCCTTTTAAAGACCGCCGAGGTGATGGACTGGGAAGCCTTCTATAAGGCAGTCGAGGTGCTGGGTAAGGCTACCCGTATCGCCGCCGCAGGCTGCGGTCATTCCGGTATCGCTTGCCGCCATTTTGCCCACCTGATGTGCTGCATCGAGCGTCCCGCCCGTTTCCTTTCCCCCGCAGAAGCCGTCCACGGCGGAATGGGCTATCTGCAGGAGGGTGATGTGATTATGCTGGTCTCCCGCGGCGGTAAGACCGATGAACTGATGCCCATCGCCGATCATTGCCGTAAAAAGGGTGTCATCGTCATCTCCTGCACCGAAAATCTGCAGTCTCCCTTGGCTGAAAAATCTGATATCGTCCTGCCCATGGGCATCACCCGTGAGTGCGATAAATATAACTGTCAGGGTACCACCAGCTTTGCCGTGACCTCCGCCATCTTTGATGCGCTGCAGGCGGCGGTGCTGGACTACACCGACTTCCAAAACGAAACCTTTGCCGAGATCCACCCCGGCGGTGCAGTCGGCAAACGCTTGAATAACGTTCAGTAATATCAAGCGCAAAAACAACAGTTTGTAATAAATTTTAATACATAAAAGGAGAAAAACAATGGAATTTAAGGTTTATCAGAAAGAATTAGAGCTTCAGTCCAGAGGCTGGACCCCCACCTTCCACGATGTATCCAAGGAGATTATGGAGATCGTTGCCGCATCCGGTGTTAAGAACGGTACTGTTTGCATCGCTTCTCACCACACCACCTGCTCCGTTATGATCCAGGTGTGCTCCCACGATATCGATACCTTCGATCTGGTGTACCTGCAGCACGACCTTTTGGACATTATGCGTAAGCTGATCCCCGACTATACCAACGAGGGCGATTACCGTCATCCCGGCCCCATCCACGCTCAGTTCGGTCGCTATGTAAACGAGCCCGGTAACTATACCTCTATGAACACCGACGGTCACCTCCGCTCTGTCTTCTTCGGCAGAAGCGAGACTATGACCATTAAGGACGGCGTTCTGGACGGCGGCGAGTTCGCTCACGTTTACTTCATCGACTGGGACCACGTTCGTGCCCGTCATCGTCAGCTGAACGTTACCGTTATGGGTACCACCGAGGAGATCGAGGATCGCAAGTGGAACGGCGGCGAGACCATCAACACTCTGCGTAAGTTCACCGACGAGGAAAAGGCATACGACATCCATTACGATCTTCAGTTGAAGAGATAAGGTGTCCAAAAATGGCACCGAACGCAGAAAAGGAAAAAGGACGGTGTCTGCATCGCCCCATCCCACTTGCAAGATTTTGCAATGGCAAAAGTTCTGCGTATCCCTTTTGAATTTTTAAAGGAAAGATCCCGGCGAAAGCCGGGATCTAATTCCATTTTTCTGCTTTTCGTCTAAATGACCTCTCGGCGTATCACATACGCCTTCGGGATCATTTAGGCGAAATCGGCACTCATTTTTGAAAACCTTGGTTTTGCATATAATTTAGAGGTGAAACAAATGCGTTTATTACTTGACACTGCCAATTTGGAGGACATCCGCTATTATAACGAGCTGTTCCCCATTGAGGGCGTTACCACCAATCCCACCATCCTCTCCAAAGAGGGCGGCGACGTATTAAAATTACTTAAATCCATCCGCGAGATCATCGGTCCCGATAAAGAGCTTCACGTGCAGGTCACCGAGACCGAATATAAAAAGATCTTGGAGGAAGCGGAGGCACTGGTGCAATTTCTCGGAAAGAATACCTTCGTGAAGATCCCCGCCACCGCCATCGGTCTGAAAGCCACCAAAACCCTTTCCGACCAAGGCTACGGCATCACGATGACTGCCGTACTGACCGCAGCCCAAGCGATGTTGGCATCGAACGCAGGCGCCGCCTATGCGGCACCCTATGTCAGCCGTCTGGAGAATATCTGCGAGGACGGTGTCCATACCGTCTCGGAGATTGCCAAGATCTTTGCCATCTCCGGTGCAAAGACCCAGATCCTTGCCGCCAGCTTTAAGACGGTCCGCGAGGTTTTGGACGTGGCGGTAGCCGGGTGCCACGCCGCCACCGTCGGCAGCGACGTGATGAATAAACTGCTCAACCATACCACCACCGATTCCTCCATCCTGGGCTTCGAAATCGACTGGAAGAAAGCCTTCGGCGACACCACCCTGCTGAATTTAATCAAAGGCGAATAACGAAACTATAAATGGTTGTAAAACAAACGTTTTACAGCCATTTTGTTTTTAAAGGAGAAATAAAAAATAAGAAAATCTTCCATTTACAGCCTTTTTAATCATTTTCATCAATCGTTAATATATGATCCTTAAATTTTCCTCCATAATAATACATACGGTACGCTATTTCTCGCTGAATGCGGAGAAGGTTTGTAATGATAATTTCTACATCGTCATCTTCATTAAATACGCCCAAGCGATCGCAAATTCTTTGATAAGCGTCCAGCATTCCTGCATACCATTGCTCGCAGGGCATCCCTTCTTGAAACAGATCCTTTACCTCCGGATGCGGATTGGTCAATGAGCCCTGCAAGCTCTCGTATATATATTCCTCAAACTTCATCTTTTTCTCCATTCTGACCAGTATCACGGTCAATATTTGATCTCAGTATAGCATAAAATAAAGATAGTTGCAACCAATACTGGTCAAAATATTGTATGAGGTATCATAAATGGAGCAAAAATTACGGCGTGACCGCTACATGGGCGAGAATCTGCGGCGCTTGCGAAAAGAGCATCATTTATCGCAGGAAAAACTATGCGCAGAATTGCAGTGCAGAGGCTGCGATATCGGCAGATCGACCTACGAAAAATACGAAAGCGGCGAATTAAATATCCGGATCAGCGTAATCGTTGAATTGCGTAAGATTTACGATTGCTCCTACGATGAATTTTTCAAAGATCTTGATTAACACTGCCCCCCGATGAAGAGCAGTGTTTTTTATCGTTATCATTAAAAAGAGGAGGTAGCGAGCGGATGATCAAATACGACCGGTTATGGCAAACGATGAAGCAACGCGGGATTTCTCAATACGATCTGTATACACACCATAATGTGAACCGTTCGCAATTAGATCGCCTCAGAAAAAATAAAAATGTAGAAGTTAATACCATAGATAAGCTTTGCAATATCTTAAATTGCCGCGTAGAAGATATCATAGAGCATTTTCCGGACGATAATAAATTTTAAAGGGCAGTAAAACGATGGTTTTACTGCCCTGTATTTTTTATTTTTCTAAAAAAGACGCATTACAGATTTCTTTGTACGCAGATTTCGCGGAATTCATCCATTGTCACAAGCACCTGCCGCGGCTTTGCACCATCGAACGGACCGATAATTCCAAGCTCATTGAGCTGGTCCACGATACGACCTGCGCGGGCGTAGCCCAGCTTCAGCTTACGCTGGAGCATCGAGGTGGATGCCATCCCCATCTCGATGACGCATTCGGCAGCCTGAACGAGCAGTTCATCATAGCCGGAGGCGTCCTCGCTATCGGCAGATGCATTGGTGCTCTTATTGCCCTGCATCGTCATCGTCTCGATATTATGGATGGCGTCCTCATCGTACTTGGCGCCGACGGAATTGCTCTTCACATAGGAGACCACTGCCTCCACCTCGCTATCTGCCACGAAGCAGCCCTGCACGCGCAAGGGCTTATTGGCACCGACCGGTTTATAGAGCATATCACCTCTGCCCAGCAGTTTTTCTGCACCGCCCTCGTCCATAATAATACGGGAGTTGAGGGCGTTATCGACGGTAAAAGCGATACGGGAGGGGATATTTGCCTTAATCAGACCGGTCACGACATCCGCACTGGGTCGCTGGGTCGCCACGATAAGATGGATCCCCGCCGCTCTCGCCTTGGCGCAGAGACGGCAGATGCAGTCCTCCACTTCCTTGGAGGAGACCATCATCAGGTCAGCCAGCTCGTCGATAACAACGACGATGCGGGGCATCGGCTGATAGTCGGAATGGGTCTTGCAGTATTCGTTGTAGGCTTCCAGATTACGCACCTGGGTATTTTTCATCAGGTCATAACGGCGATCCATTTCGGTGCACGCCCATTGGAGGGTGCCTGCCGCCTTTTTGGGGTTGGTCACCACGGGGATCAAGAGATGGGGGATCCCGTTATAGACATCCATTTCCACCGCCTTGGGGTCCACCAGGATCAGCTTGACCTCGTCGGGGGTGGCTTTATACAAAATCGAAATCAAAATGGTATTGATACAGACCGACTTACCGGAGCCGGTGGTACCTGCCACCAGCAGATGGGGCATTTTTGCCACATCGAAGGTGATGAGATTACCGGCGATATCCTTGCCCAGTGCAGAGGTCAGGCAGCTTTTGCCGTCTTGGAAATTCTCGGAAGAGAGCACCTCGCGGATAAAGACGGTGCTGGCGGACTTATTGGGGATCTCGATACCCACCGCCGCCTTACCGGGGATGGGGGCTTCGATTCGTACCTGAGTTGCTGCCAGCGCCATTGCGATCTCACCGGAGAGCGCCGCGATACGGCTGACACGGGTGCCTGCCTTGGGTGCCAGCTCAAAACGGGTCACATTGGGTCCGACGGCGATGCCCGTCATTGTGGATTCAATGCCGAAGTCCCGCAAGGTCTGAATAAGGATGGCTTCCTTTTCCCTGAGCTCACTCTGGGTGGCACCGGGGGTCTGCTTACCCTGCTTTAAGAGGGTGAGGGGAGGGAAGTTATAGAAGCTGATCTGCTCTGCAGGCTGCTCGGTCACGGTAGGAGTCTTGGGCTTGCGGGGGGCAGGAGTACGCTTTTTGGTTTCTTTTTGCTCAAAATCACCGATATCCATCGGGTCGATGTATCCCTCCACCGTCACGTCGTCATACACGAAGACGGGGACCACGTCCTTGATCTCCTCGGCGGGGGTCACGTCAATGGGCGGCTGCCATACAGGCTCTTCCCTTTCTTCATCTGCCTCCAGATCGGAGAAATGGCGGCGGATCTTCTCCTCCTCCACATCTTCCACCAATCTGGGAGCTTCCCGCTTTTCCTTGGCGGCAGAAAGCAGCTTACGGACGGGCCAAACCATCTGGTAAAGGGTCAGATCGAAGAAAAAGAGGACGGCGATCAGTCCCACCGCGATCATCACGATGGCAAATCCCCAACGACTCATCAGCGCGATCAGCGGGCAGGCAAAAATACCGCCGATAACTCCGCCCTGCAGGGAAAGACCCTGCTCCCAGAAGGTGGGGATGCCCTCGGTAAAGAACTCACCGAAGGAATAGCTGCCCGGATACCAGAAAAGATAGCTGACGGCAGAGACCGCCGTTGCCAGCACCAAGCCTGTCCATAGCTTCACAGCGGTGCTGTATTTTTTCTCCTTATCCAAAGCATCGATCCCAAGCCAAGTCAAAAAGATGGGCAAAAGGAAGGTGGCAATGCCAAACATTCCGTAAAGGAACCGCTTGACCAACCATTCCTTTAAAGGAATGTCGATGGGTGTGTAAATATAGATGGCGAAGAGCAAAGCCGCGGCAAAAAAGATCACCGCGTAGATACTGCGTCGGGTCGCGGCTTTCTTTTCTACCGCGATCTGCTCCTCTAATAATTGTTGCTTGGTTTTTCTGGGCACAACGATCGCCCTCCTTATAAAATAAAGTTCAGCGCAACGGCGGCAATGCCTGCCGCTGCACAATAATACATCAAAAAGCCCCAACGCTCCTTTTTCACCAACCGTTTCAAAAGGAGGATGGCGGCAAAGCACGCCACTGCCGCGGCAAAAAAGCCGCCCAAAGCCGCAAGGCTGAAGGTGCCGACCCCGCCGACCAGATCACAGAGAATGGCGGGCACGGTCAAAAGAAAAGAAAATTCAAGGGCAAAGCTTGCGTCAAAGCCCATATTCAGACCCATCGAGAGGGATACGCCGCAGGAGGAAAGCCCCGGCAGAACGCTTGCCGCACGAAAAAGCCCCCATTTAAAAGCGTGACCGATCTTCATATCCCGCGCCGTCCAATCGCGGCAAAGGCTATGACTGCCGATGAAAATCAAGCCTGCGGAAACCAGCAGCATCAGTCCGATGAAGAGCAGACCGCCGCTCACCGCAATATACTGACGCAGGATCGCCATTGCAATAATGGGGAGGGCAGCCACCAAAAGATAGACCGCCATTATCTGCTCTCTGCTTGCTTTGCGCCACTTAAAAGTGCCGCCGAAAGCCCCGCCGATCATCGCAAAAAAACCGCGGATCATTCCCCAAATCGTTTTATGAAAGGCTATGATCACTGCCAGAAGCACCCCCAGCTCTGCCCAAAAAAGGTCACCCTCGGGCAATACGCCAAGCTGCTCCAATATCTTCAGATGCCCTGTACCCGAGACGGGGAGACCCTCTCCCAGCCCCAAAATCAGGCCTCGGATTATCTCATTCAGATACGTCATTTTTTATCCCCTTGCTAACAATATTCCATTCTTAATTATAGCATCTTTATTTTTTTATTGCAACCTTCATTTTTTACTTGACAGATTGTTGAAATTTTCGTATAATTTTGATTGGTGTATTAGTATATTTTCTACAAAATTCACTCATAAGAGTTATTTTTAAGAAAAAATCTGATATTTTCCACGCTCCGGGTGGAGCAAGCAAATCATAACAGGAGGCGAAAGAAATGCAAGTATCCCTTTGGGTGCTGATCGCCGTTGTGATTGCTGCTGTTATTTTGGGCTTTGCTATGTTCATCGCGGGCTTTACTTACCGTAAAAAGTCCAGCGAAAAGCAGATCGGTTCTGCAAGAGACGAAGCAAAGCGTATCATTAACGATGCGATTAAAACTGCTGAAAGCAAAAAGAAGGAAGCGCTTTTGGAGGCAAAGGAGACTCTGCTTCGCGAGCGCACCGAGCAAGAAAAAGAGTTAAAAGAGCGTCGTGTGGAGGTAACGCGGCAGGAAAAACGGCTGCAGCAAAGAGAAGAAATTCTCGATAAGAAGTACGACAATATCGACCGCAAGGAAGAGCTCCTTGCGGAAAAGCAGCAAAAGGTTGAAAAGCTACAAGAAGAAGTTGAGGACATTAAGAAGGCGCAGATCGCTATGCTGGAAAAACTCTCCGGCTATACCGCCGAGGCAGCGAAGGCAGAGCTTTTGCATCTGATGGACTCCGAACTGGAGCACGAATATGCCCTCAAGATCACCGAGCACGAAGGCAAGTTCAAAGAGGAGCTGGACGAAAAGTCCAAGCATCTGCTCTCCCTTGCCATCCAGAAGTGCGCCGCCGATCACGTGGTGGAATCCACCGTATCGGTGGTTGCCCTGCCCAGCGACGAAATGAAGGGTCGTATCATCGGCCGCGAGGGTCGGAATATCCGCGCTTTGGAGACCATTACCGGTGTCGATCTCATCATCGACGATACCCCCGAAGCCATTACCCTCTCCAGCTTCGATCCCATTCGGCGTGAGGTTGCCCGTCAGACGCTGGAGAAGCTCATCTCCGACGGACGCATCCACCCCACCCGTATCGAAGAGACGGTGGAAAAGGTACGCCGCGATTTAGAGGTTTCTATGAAGAAGGAAGGCGAGCGCGCCACCTTCGAGACCGGCGTTCACGGTCTGCATCCCGATCTCATCAAGCTCTTGGGACGGCAGAAGTACCGTACCAGCTACGGTCAGAACGTCCTCAACCATTCCATCGAGGTCTCCCAGCTCAGCGGTCTTTTGGCTGCCGAGATCGGAGCAGACGTTACCCTTGCCAAGCGTGCAGGTCTCTTGCACGATATCGGCAAGAGCGTAGACTTCGAGATGGAAGGCTCTCATATCCAGATCGGTGTGGATATCGCCAAGAAGTATAAGGAAAACGAGACTGTGGTTCACGCCATCGCCGCGCACCACGGAGATGTGGAGACCGTATCGGTCTACGATGCCATCGTTCAGGCGGCAGACGCCATCTCCGCAGCCCGCCCCGGCGCCCGCAGGGAGGACCTGGAGAATTATATCAAGCGTCTTGAAAAGCTGGAGGAGATCGCCAATTCCTTCCCCGGCGTCGAAAAGACCTTCGCCATCCAGGCAGGTAGAGAGATCCGCATCGTCGTCAATCCCGAAAAGGTCAGCGACGATAAGCTTACTATCCTCTCCCACGATATCGCGAAGAAGATCGAGAATGAGCTGGAATATCCCGGTCAGATCAAGGTCAATGTGCTCCGCGAGTCTCGTGCCATCGATTACGCAAAATAAAAAGACACTCAGAAAAGGCACCGACCGCAGAAAAATAAAAAACACGCAGGTCTCTGCCAATATCAAAGCGACAAAAGAGAAAGAGTTCCGGCTCTTTCTCTTTGTTTTTCGCACTTTTCTCTATATTTTAGGTCTATACGAATTTTTTTCTCTGTGCTATAATGGAAAAAATGGTTAAAAGGAGATTTAAAACGATGGAGCGCGTTGTCCTGCCTTTAAAAACAGAATTTCGTTTTCAAAAATTCCCGCTGAATGAGCCTCTGCCCGAAGGGGTCTT
The DNA here is from genome assembly GCA_045545255.1 of Eubacteriales bacterium. Taxonomy (GTDB): domain Bacteria; phylum Bacillota; class Clostridia; order Oscillospirales; family QAKW01; genus QAKW01. The sequence goes on from JAZQAQ010000236.1 coordinate 29,898, forward strand.
TTCCCCCGAATTCGATGATCGCGACTGGCGCACCCTGCGCGTCCCCCACGATTGGGGCATCGAGGGGGATTTCGATGTTCATAACGATCCATGCAAGGGAAAGATCGTGGAGGACGGTCAAAGGGTAGACGGTCTGCATACCGGTCGTACCGGCGGTCTGCCTACCGTCGGCAAGGGCATATACCGTAAATGGGTCACCGTAGAGCCTGCCGATCGGGTCTTTTTGGAGCTGGACGGCGTTATGTGGCAGAGCGAGGTATACTGCAACGGCGTCAAGGTAGGCGGTTATCACTTCGGCTACGGCTCCTATGAGGTGGAGCTGACCGATGTTATAAAATTCAATGAGCCAAACCTCATCGCCATCTATGCGGAGGTAGGTCCTCACGCAGGCAGATGGTATATCGGCGGCGGTCTCTACCGCAATCTGCGCCTTGTTTGCAAAGACAATGAACATATTAAATATAACGGTATCTGGGTGCGTCAGCGGTACGCCGATCGGTTCCGCGCGATGATGGATATCACCGTCGAGACCGAGGGGGATGTCCCCTTTACCGTGGAGATCACCGATCCAAACGGCAAGGTCACCGACTTCGGCTCCTATCGCGGTACCCTTTTGGCAGAGATTTACGATCCCATCCTTTGGGATGTGGAAAACCCCGCCCTCTACACCGCAAAAGTCACCCTCCCTTCGGGGGATAGCGAGACCGTTCGGTTCGGTATCCGCATCTGCGAATTTACCAAGGACGGCTTCTTCCTCAACGGACGCTATCTCAAAATGAACGGCGTTTGTATGCACCACGATCAGGGTATGCTGGGTGCGGCGGTTACTCCTGCCGCTCTGCGCCGTCAGATCGAAATTATGAAGGGAATGGGCGTCAACGCTTGGCGCACCAGCCATAATCCCCCCGCCCCGGAGCTTTTGGAGCTCTGCGACGAAATGGGTATCCTGGTGATGGACGAATTCTTCGATGAATGGGAGGTCGCCAAGGTGCAAAACGGCTACGCCCCCCACTTCAAGGAGCACGCCGTCGAGGATCTCACCGCAGTAGTACGGCGGGATCGCAACCATCCTTCGGTGATTATGTGGTCCATCGGTAACGAGATCCGAGAGCAGCAGGCAGAAGGCGGCGGCAGAGACCAGGCGCGCCGTCTGTATGACGCCTGCCACGCCGCCGATCCCACCCGTCCCATCACCGCCGGTCTCAATCGCTTCCCCTGCGGCTACGATCCTACCGACAGTGTGATGAATCGGGTGCCCTACTATCTGGATATCGTGGGTCTCAACTATAAGCCCCATTTTTATCAGATGCTTCGGGAGCAGTACCCCGAAATGCTGCTGGTGGGTGCAGAGACGGAATCCTGCGTCTCCAGCCGCGGCATCTATCATTTCCCCGCCAAGGTGCTGATCGATACCGAAAAGATCAAGCGGGATGATCTGGCAGTCTCCGCCTACGAGCTGGAGGCTACCGCCTGGGCCTACTATCCCGAGCAGGAGCTTGCCGCCCAGGAGGATTACCCCTACGTCATGGGTGAATTCATCTGGACCGGCTTCGATTATATGGGCGAGCCTACCCCCTATTATCAGGAATGGCCCTCCCGCAGCTCCTATTTCGGCGTTGTGGATATCGCGGGTCTGCCCAAAAACCGCTACTATTGCTACCGCGCCACCTGGACGGATATCCCCACCCTCCATATCTTCCCCCATTGGACTTGGGATGGCAAGGAGGGGGAGAATGTCCCCATCCATATCTATACCAATTATGACGAGGTGGAGCTTTTCGTCAACGGCGTATCCCAAGGAAAACGCCGCCACGCCACCGCAGAGGAATGCGCAGGTCTGCCCCACGATAAATATGCCGGTCACCATATCAAACGCTTCCGCCTGATGTGGGACGATGTGGTGTATCAGCCGGGCGAGATCACTGCCGTTGCCTATCGGGACGGCAAAGAAGCGGAGCGTAAGACCATCCGTACCGCAGGGAAACCGCACCATATCACGCTTTCTGCTTATAACGAGGGACTCACCGCCGACGGCGAGGATGTCAACTTCATCACCGCCTCCATTCTGGATGCCGAGGGCAACCTCTGCCCCCACGCGGCAGACCGCCTTACATTTAAGGTGGAAGGCGCCGCCACCCTCCACGGCACCGATGCAGGCGACCAGCGAGAGACGGAAACCTATCTCCGCGCCGATAAAAAGGCTCTCTCGGGTCTCTTGGTCGCAGGGGTCCGCGCCGGTGAAACCCCCGGCAGCGTCATCGTCACCTGCACCGCAGAGGATCTTCTTCCTGCAACGCTAACCTTTAAGGTAAAATAAAAATATAGCCCTCCGTGCTCGGAGGGCTATATCTTTATTACCACTTTTCCTTTTTTCTCTGCGTACCTTGTAAATTTCACCGCTCCGCCTGCAACCTTATAGGTATAAGAGATGACATAATCGCTCTGCTCTACCATCCAAAAGTTGCGGCGGTCAATGGCAAAGCGACAAGGTACCTGCTCCTGTCCCTCGGGTATAAAAGACGGAATCCCTTCCGTCATCTCCTGCCGACCAAGATACGCCAAAACTACCTCATACCGAAACCCATAATGCGGTGCCAATTCCTTCAAAACAGAAAGTGCCATCCTGTCGAACCGCCCTTGCGACCCCACCAAAAAGTGCCGTACCCCCTCCTTTTCGATCAACTCGATGATCACCCGCTTTAATGCCGGTCGGATATCGTCCGAAGCATCCCGATGACCGAAAAACGTGCAGGTTTTCATACTATTACCTCTCATTAACTATTTATAGGTAGTTTCATTTTAGATAATTTTTTCTACATTGTCAACCTATATATAGGTAATTCTTGCATATTCCCATTATACCATTGTAATAACCTAAATACGGGTAATAATAATGGGGTGATTAGAATGGAATATGTATTAATTATAAAGAATAGGATACGATCTCTTTGTGAAAAGCGAAAAATCAGTATTAATAAATTGGCAAATATGAGTGATGTCAAGCAATCAACACTTGATAATATTATGCAGGGTGTTTCTAAAAATCCGGGGATCAAGACCTTGCATAAGGTTGCCAACGCCTTTAATATGACGGTGGCAGAATTTTTAGATTTTGAAGAGTTAAACGATTATTCCTTTGCCGATCGGGAAGAGGAACAATGATAAGAAAAAGCACCCTTTCGGGTGCTTTTTTTAAAGAATAATGAAGAAATAATAATGTCGGTTGATTTTTGCCATTCGGCAAAAATCTTCCTTTTTTATTCTTTTTTCTTTATTATTCATTCTTTTTTATAACGGCTTATCCTTTATTTGCTTCGGCTGTCTCGGATATTGCTTTGGCGTATCGTTGATCTTGCGGATAACGATGATGGCTCTTTTATCCTCCTCATCGGGGAGGGTATAGTGAAAGACCGCGTCCACCTTACCGCCCAAAATACGGATGGCGTTTTGCGCCCGTTCCAGCTCTTCATCGGCGGTAGCACCCTTATAGGCGATGAGGGCACCGCCCTTTTTGACCAGCGGCAGGCAGTATTCCAAAAGCTTGGAAAGCTCCGCCACGGCGCGGGAGACTGCGACATCAAAGCCGCCCCGCAATTCGGGCTTTCTGCCTGCATCCTCGGCACGCATATGGAGAGTACGGATGCCCTGCAGACCTAAATCGACGATAACGCCGTCTAAAAAGTTCAGCCGCTTATTGAGGGAGTCCAGCAAAGTCATATCCAGATGGGGAGCTGCCAGCTTGAGGGGCAGAGAGGGGAAGCCCGCTCCGCAGCCAACGTCGATCACCTTGGCATTTTCGGGAAAGATGCCCTTGGAGAGGGGGTAAATACTGTCCCAATAATGCTTTTTCATCATCTCTTCCGGCTCGGTAATGGCAGTCAGATTCATCACCTGATTGGTCTCTAAAAGCCGCGCTTCAAAATCCAACAGTTTTTCACCCAGATTTGCAGGACAAGCGATCTTTTCCTGCTCCAAAAGCGCAATAAGTCTATTCATTCTTTCCATTTTCAGAATCCTTTTCAATGAAATTCTTAATTCTTTTTGCGGTTTTTTCGTTGATCCAATTCGATCATCAAATAGCTGATATCCGCAGGGCTGACACCGCTGATGCGGCTTGCCTGACCGATGCTGACGGGACGCACTGCCGCCAGCTTTTGGCGTGCCTCCAGCCGTAAGCCCTCCATCTCGGCATAATTGAGATCCTCGGGGATCCTGCGGCTTTCCAGCTTCCGAAATTCCTTGATTTTGGAGAGCTGCATCTTGATATAGCCCTCATATTTAATAGAAATTTCCGCCTGCCGTCCTTCCGCCTTGGTCAAGGCGGGACGGTCGGGATCCACCGGCGCAAGATCAAAATAGCCCACCTGCGGACGGGCGATCAGCTCCGCCAGCGATGCACCGCCGGTGATGCGAGGCGTGCCGCACCGATCCAGAATCTGCTGCAGTTCCTCGTTGACGGGGGAGAGGTAGGTGGAGCGCAGACGATCCATCTCGTCGTTAATGTGCTTTTTCTTTTGGAGAAATCTTTCGTACCGCTCCTCGGAGATCAGTCCCAATTCGTAACCGATGGGGGTGAGGCGCAGGTCGGCATTGTCCTGCCGCAAAAGGAGTCGGTATTCACTGCGGCTGGTCATCATCCGATAAGGCTCGGGGGTTCCCTTGGTCACCAAATCGTCGATGAGGGTGCCGATATAGGAATTGGCACGGTCTAAAATCAAAGGCTCCTTGCCCTGCAGAGCACGCGCCGCGTTAACGCCTGCCACCAAGCCCTGCGCCGCCGCCTCCTCATAGCCGGAGGAGCCGTTGAACTGACCTGCACCATAAAGACCGCCGATATCCTTAAATTCAAGGGTGGGATAGAGGGCTTGCGGATCGACGCAGTCGTACTGAATGGCGTATGCCACCCGCATAATCTCGGCATTTTCCAAGCCCTTGATGGAATGGATGAACTTCCGCTGCACAAATTCCGGCAGGGAAGAGGAAAGACCCTGAAGATACATTTCCTCCGTCTCCAGACCGCAGGGCTCCACGAATAGCTGATGGGCGGTCTTATCCTTAAACCGCATAATTTTATCTTCGATACTGGGGCAATAGCGCGGACCAATGCCGTCGATCTGCCCGCTATAGATAGGGGAGAGATGGATGTTGTCCCGAATGATCTGATGGGTCTGCTCATTGGTGGCAGTCAGCCAGCAAACCACTTGATTTTCCCCAATTTCGGTATTCTCAAAGGAGAAAGGAATGATCTCTTCGTCCCCCTCCTGAATCTGCATCTTGGAAAAGTCCAGACTGCGGCGATTGACCCGCGCGGGCGTCCCCGTCTTGAACCGACGCAGAGGGATTCCCAGCTTCTGCAGGCAATCACTCAACTGATTGGCAGGAAACATTCCATCGGGTCCGCCGGGAAGCTGACTCTTTCCGATGATGATCTCACCCTTCAGATAGGTGCCGGTCGCCAAAATGACCGCTTTTGCGCCGTACTGCGCCCCAAGATGGGTCACCACACCGCATACACGCCCGTCCTCCGTCTCGATCTCCACGATCTCGCCCTGAATGAGCTGCAGATTTTCCTGCTGCTCCAAGGCGTGCTTCATATACTTGGTGTATTCCCGACGGTCGGACTGCACCCGCAGCGAATGAACGGCGGGGCCTTTGCCTAAATTCAGCATCCGACTCTGCAGAAAGGTGGCGTCCGCCGCCTTGCCCATCTCGCCGCCCAAAGCGTCGATCTCGCAGACTAAATGCCCCTTTGCCGTCCCGCCGATGGAGGGATTACAGGGCATATTGCCCACCGCGTCCAGACAGATGGTAAAAACCCCCACCTTACAGCCCAGCCGTGCGGCGGCAAGACCTGCCTCGATACCGGCGTGACCTGCTCCGATCACTGCAACGTCTAAATTTTCAATAAAATATTTTTCCATAAAACTCCTTTTGAAGAATTGTATCCGTCATTTTTCATTCTTTCTTTGCTTTACCCCAATTCATTTGGGGTAAGCCACACTCAAAGCTCATCCTTTACCCCAATTCATTTGGGGTAAACCACGCTCAAGACTCATCCTTTTCCCCAATTCATTTGGGGTAAAACACACTCAAAGCTCATCCTTTACCCCAATTCATTTGGGGTAAGCCACATTCAAAGTTCATCCTTTACCCCAATTCATTTGGGGTAAACCACATTCAAGGCTTATCCTTTTCCCCAATTCATTTGGGGTAAGCCACATTCAAAGCTCATCCTTTACCCCAATTCATTTGGGGTAAAACACACTGAAAGCTCATCGTCTTCCACAATTCATTTGGGGTAAGCCACATTCAAGGCTTATCCATTTCCCCAATTCATTTG
>JAZQAQ010000237.1:0-3136 GCA_045545255.1 Eubacteriales bacterium
TTTGTCTTCCTAAGACCGCTTGGCCTCCGACTTCGGCGAGCTGAAGGTAGACACCTATAAGTATTTCAAGGAAATCTATAAAGACGAAAAGTAATCCAAAAGGCACCGTATATCGGCGCCTTCAGCGTATCAAAAAATTCATCTGTTATTTTTGACACGCCGGGAGATTGCCAAAAATCCGTCAAACCGCTCCGAAGTCGTATGTGATACTACGAGAGAGCGGTTTGGCGGATAGTAGAAAAATATTAATGAAATTCCGCATCATTATGCGGAATTTTTCTTTATAAAAAGAACATAGGAAAAGAGCGCGGCTCCTTCCCTATGAGAATTTTATTAAACGGTTTCAACTGCTTTTTCTTTCATTTTTCTGCGGTCGGGGACTTTTTTGTGAGGGATCAAACGATGTATAAACGATCCGTACCCATTATGTCTGCGACGATAAACGAGCGCACCCTATTGGGCAACCAAAAAATACACCACACCCCTCATATCCGTCTTTGAAATCTACGATTGCTCGATGCCGCTTTAAGCGATGAAGTCCGTCCGCTCTTATAAATCCCACTTTGTCTTTGGAAGAAGAATATTCGCGAATTGAATGCTTCAATTCTTCCGCCACTTTAGATGGGTGTAAAATTACACGAACCTCTCCGCTGCACTACGACTTTATAAATAAACAAGACTCCCCGTCGGGTAAAACCCGACGGGGAGTCTTTATGCTTTTACAATAGATGCATACATCGTCACATGTCCTGCGCTGAGCAATCCGCCTCCGATAATATTCGTCAGATATCGACGATCCCATTATTCAAATCTGCATCAAATTCCGTACAGTTTTTGATCAGTTCATCCGATACCGCCACCGTCACAAACCAGCCTGCCATCGCATCTTCAACCATTTCGGCATTCGTAGTCTCTACGATATGGATCTCAAAGGAGCTTTCATCATACCCAATGCTATGCACCTTAAAACGGTGGGTACAGTTATTCGCACTGACATAAACCAGCAGCAAACTGTTTTCTTCAAAAAACGCATCATCATATTTTGCAGTGGCACTATTGAATGAAGGAACCTCATCATAACCGACATCCATTGTAAATATGCCTTCAAAAGTTCTCTTGAACTGCTCTAAATCCTTAAGCTTATCAAATTTATAGATAGGAAGATGGCGTATTTTGTTTTCGTCCATTTTGCCCGTGTTCAGTGCTTTTAAATATATCTCATCTTCTTCCGCATAATTAGCGAAAGATACTGCCGATTCAAATTTTTGAACATCGGTAGAATCCGCACCGCCCGCATCGGTATTATAGTCGGCAAATTCATTATAAATCTTTTTTGCGCTTTGAGGATTCAGCACCTTATAGCTGAGGGTGGGCTTAACGCCATCATTCACCCATACTGCAGAAAAATCCGCATAAAAATGGATATGGATCCCGTGGTTATAAGAGGTTATTTGTGAGGAATCCGTTGCAATACCGAGGATTATGGTATGGCTTTTATCCCGATCCTCGCCGCGGTCCAACGAAAGCTCCTTATCGGAGATTTTAATATTATAAAGTGCCTCCAAATCCTCTTTTTTCACGCTACCTACATAGTGCCCCTTTCCACCCTCGGAAATGAGCACCGCTGTATTCGTATGGGTCACGGTGTCCCAATCATTCCATTCGATATTTTTAAGTCTACGCGGACTTGGATTGGTCAAAAAGCATACCGCAACAGCGACAGTGGCAACAATGGCGATCACCAGCAGCCAAAAAGCAGGCTTTTTATAATTCAGCACCGAGCGTACTCTCCCCTTCACCCCCACCTCACCGAAAGCAAGAGGGCAGGCGGCGATAGCGGTACGGTTTACGCTGCAATTTAAAAGCGCTTGGGAATAATCTGCCTTTTGGTCTGCGTCCAAGTCTTTAATGACTTTTTCATCGCAGGCAAGCTCGATATCGCGGCAGAGCAACGCATAGCCCAGCCACATCAAAGGATTAAACCAATGGAGGGTCAGAATCAGAAATCCGAGGGGCTTCCACCAATGATCCTTACGGCGGATATGCGCCTTTTCGTGGGCAATGACCTGCTCCATATCCTGCTCATTGATCTGAAAGGGCAGATAGATCTTCGGCTTGATCAATCCCAGCACGAAAGGAGAGAGGACCCGCTCACTTTGAAAAATATTATCCCGAAGCAAGACGGCGGCGGAGACCTTACGCCGCAGCAAAAGAAAGCTGACCGCGCTATAGGTCATCATAACGAAAATCCCCAAAAGCCAAAGATTCCCGAAAACAGGGATCAGGATCTGCAGCGGATTTGCGCTGGCATAAGGCTTCGGCGCAAAAGAGCCGGTAATGATCGGATTTACCACCTTATCGAGCGGATCGATCCCGGTGGAGATCTCCGGTGTCCAATCCATCATAATCTCGGGACTGACCGTCTCTGCACTGGGAATTAAACTGATAGCGCTTTCAATGGAAAAGGGGCAGATCAATCGGATCGCCACGATCCCCCAAAGGAGCACACCGATCCATTTGGGGGCTTTCTTCAATAAAAGCCTCAAGATCAATACCGCAAGCACCATCCAGCTTGCCGAGATACTCATATTCAAAATTTTCAAGAATACAGTACTCATTTTGATTCTCCCTTTCGATAGCGGTCGATCATCTCCTGCACTGCGTCGATCTCCCCTTCGGAAAGCTTTTGATGCTTGGTAAATGCCGCGATAAAGGCGGGCAGAGACCCCTCAAAGGTCTTCTCCACCATTTCATTCAATTGCGCCGCCTGCACCTGCTCCTTGCCCACAAGGGAGGTCACCACCGTATTTTCATTCTTCAGTACGCCGCGCTCGGATAAACGCTTGATAACGGTATAGGTTGTGGTGGGCTTCCAGCCAAGCTGTTCCTTGCAAAGCTCTACCAATTTACTGCTTTTGATAGGCTCATTTTCCCATAGAATCAAGCAAAAGCGATACTCGCTTTCAAATACCTTCGGTGTATCCATTTTAAGTCTCCTCTCCTTAGGGTGACAAGAGTCGAACCCGTCACGCCTGATAAATAATAATTTTTTGTTTTTTCTCGCCTTATCGCTTGTAATACGGCAGTATTACTGCGCTCTTCGGCTTCACCCCTCCAAAAAATTATTAATCTGTCA
>JAZQAQ010000238.1:0-21414 GCA_045545255.1 Eubacteriales bacterium
TCTATGGAGTCGTGTATTTCATTCCGATGCTGGTCTATATGAAAAGTCACCGCTATAAGGCACGTAATGCGTTGCGGTTCAAGGCGGTCAAGCCGAAATACTGGCTGTTTATTCTGCTTTTCGGACTTTCTGTTTGTATGATCTGCACCCTGATCAACGTGGGTGCCGCGGCACTTTGCCGTCATCTTTTTCATACCGAGTTTAAAAACACTATCGTTGACTTGAGCAGTACCGATATGGGTACGCTGCTCTTGACCTCGGTACTGCTTCCCGCTTTTGCGGAGGAGGTACTGATGCGGGGTCTGGTGCAGGGTGAGTACGAAAAATACGGAGTGACGATAGGCGTCCTTCTGACAGCCTTGCTTTTTGCACTGTTTCATACCAATCCCATCCATATCCCCTCGCTCTTTATAGCGGGCGTCTGCTATGGTGTGATGACGGTACTGTTTCGCAGTGTGTGGCCCGCGTTTTTTGCCCACGCCATCAATAATTTGGTGGCGGTGCTGGTGGCAAAGCAGGCGGAATTTATTCGTTACATATTGCAGGATCGGCTTTTTGCCATCATTGCGGTGCTGATCTGCTTTTTGATTTTGATCTTCACCCTCAAAATGCTGGAGACGGTCATTTCCGACCAGCTTGGCAAGGGACGGCAGGTCAAGCGGAGCACCCGCTCCTTGGCATACGGCGATCCCTTGATGAGCATCTGGCTTTGGCTTTTTGTATTGCTGTGTATCGGTAAGATGGTATATAACGGATTCTTCAAGTGAAAAGAGGCTTTTGCGCCGAGCGCAAAAGCCTCTTTTTTATCTGTTATATATGCTCGATAGTTTTTTGTAAACGTCCGGTCGGAGGTGGGAAAAGGCTTCCTCTGTCAGCCGATAGCTCCAGTTCCCTTCGGCAACGCCGGGACGGTTCATTTTGGTATCTCCGCCGTAGCCCAGAAGATCCTGCACGGGCACGACGATCAGCCTTGCGGGGGAGCCCCAAAGGGTACGGAGAATGCAGCGGATGGCGGGGTTTTCTGCACCGCCGTCCTTCCATTCGTCGCCGTCAAACCCGCAATAATCCAAGCAATAGCGTCGGTTTTCCGGGGTCAGCTCCCAAAGATAGCCCAAAAGGGTATTATTATCGTGGGTGCCGGTGTAGGCAACGGTATCGGGGAGATAATTATGGGGAAGATGCATCCCGTCGTCTTGCCCTAAAAAGGCAAACTGCAATACCCGCATTCCGGGCAAGCCGGTTTCCTTCAGCAGCTTCTCCAGCCCCTCGTCCCGAACGCCGAGATCCTCGGCGATGAGCGTCTTTCGATCTGTCTGCTTAAATAAAATATTGAAGAAGTCCATCCCGGGCCCCTGACGCCACTGCCCTTCCTTGGCGGTCTCGGCGGTGGTGGGAACTGCCCAATAGGCACTAAATCCGCGGAAATGGTCGATGCGCAGCTTATCAAAAAGGGAGTGGGCGTGACGGATGCGCTCCAGCCACCAGCGATAGCCCTCTGCTTTCATTGCAGTCCAATCGTAGAGAGGGTTGCCCCAGCGCTGACCGTCCTCGCTGAAATAGTCGGGCGGAACCCCCGCCTCTTCAGTGGGATGCCCTGTTTTATCCAGCGCAAAAAGCTGCTGGTTGCTCCAGACATCCGCGCTTTCAAAGGAGACGTAGATGGGCATATCACCAATGATCTCAATTTCACGCTCTTTGGCATAATCGCGGACCTTTTGCCATTGGGTAAAGAAGAGATATTGCAAAAAGACCGCCCGATCAATCGTCTCTTTCAATCGTTTTTGCGCCGCTTTCAGTGCCTGCGGGTCGCGGCTGCGCAAGGGGGCGTCCCAATCGATCCAGTCCTTGCCGCTCTCCGCCTGCAAAGCGGTATAGAGGGCAAAATCCTCCACCCAGCTCTGGGTCTTGCGCCAGACTTCGATCTTTGCCCGCAGTGCGGGGGTGCAGCGATCAAAGGCGGCGGCAAAAAGCGCCGTTCTCTGCTCGGCGATGGCGGTAAAATCAACTGCGTAGGGACTGGGAGCTTTGCAAGACTCCAGCTCCTCGGCTGTGATCAGTCCGTCATCAAAAAGCTGCTCAGGATCAATGAAATAGGGGTTGCCCGCAAAGGCACTGATACTTTTATAGGGAGAGTTACAAAGGTCGGGAATGGTAAAGGGCAGTACCTGCCACGCTTTGAACCCCGCATCCTTTAAAAAATCAATAAACCGTAAGGCGTCCCTGCCAAAGCAACCAATGCCGTAGGGACCCATCAGGGAAGAAATATGCAGCAATACGCCGCTGCTTCTGTTTGGCATCTTGAAGCCTCCTTTTGTTGTTGCTATTATTATATCAAACGATGCGGAACTATTCAATGACTTATTTGATTCAAATTGGTGAATGGCGAGATTTTAGCAACATAGTGTTAAACAAAGACAACATTATGTTATCCAATCGTGGACGAAATAATGTTATAATACTAATATCTAAAATTATCGCATTACAACTCTGCCGTAAGGCGGAAGGAGGCAAACCATGTTCAAGAATAAAATGTGGACCAAGCGTATTGCATTGGTGATGGTGCTGGTGATGTCTGTTGTGTTGCTGGCATCCTGCCAGTCCGGACGCACCTATGAGGATGTTCCCGGTGATGAGAGCAAGATCTATATCACCTCCAAGGATCAAAGCCCGGTTATCGAGTATACCGGCGATCCCGTTATTAATATCATCCCCACCACCGATCCTACCTACGCGGATCAAAATGGTGGCGGCAGCAGCAACGATGATACCAACGGCGGTAACGATGATACCAACGGCGGTAACGACGATACCAACGGTGGCAACGACGATACCAACGGCGGTAACGACGATACTAACGACGATACCAACGGCGGCGAGCAGGGTGATTCTTACGATCAGGGCAATTTCCTGAAGCTGATTTCCTATAACATTCGTGTTGGTGACGATGGCAACGGCAACGATATCGCAGATCGCGGTCCCCGTCTGGAAAAGGTCGTTAAAGACCGCGATCCCGATCTGATCGGCTTCCAGGAGGTGAACCCGACCTGGCTGAATAATCATTTGATTCCTGCTTTTGAGGGCGAGTATGACCACGTTATCAAGTGGCGTTCCGAAGACAACAAAGAGGCTACCCCCATTTTCTGGAAGAGAGATAAATTTGAGCTGCTGGATAACGGTTATTTCTGGCTTTCCGAGACGCCTGATGCAGAGTCTAAGGGCTGGGGTGAACGCCATTATCGTATCTGCAACTGGGTCAAACTGAAGATCAAGGCGACCGGTAAAACGTTCCTTTACGTCAATACCCACTATGGCTTCTCCGATGCCTGCCATGTGGGCAGTGCCGCTTTGATCGCCAACCGTATGAAGGCGTTGGGTGCCTGGACCAAGTATCCCGTCTTCTTTACTGCAGACTGTAATATGCACCGCTATGAGGCAGGCTATAATGCGATGCTGGATGCCGGCTTCAGTGATATCAATTTGGATCTGGAGGATCTGGAGTATAGTACCGGCGGCGGTTATCATCTGGACGGTCATACCGGTCTGCTGAAAGGTAGCCCCATCGACTTCTGCTTCTATTCTGCCGATATGATCATTCCCAAGACCTATAGTATCATTGATGAGAAGGTAGACGGCGGTTATGTATCCGACCATAAAGGTCTCTATATTGAAATGGCATTGAAATAATGCATCAATCGAATTGCCCCCGGCTTGCCGGGGGCAATTTTTTAGGGTGATAAGAATAAATTGAGTGAAAAGCACCGAAATATGCCGCTTTGAGGCAGGAGGCGGATTGCTCTTATTCGCTCGGGAGGAAACGATGAGAAAAAACATTTTTAAAATAACGGCGATTCTTTTGATTTTGGTGCTGGCACTGCCTTTTGGCGGCTGTGGCAAGCCCAAGGAGTTTGAGATCAGCGTCCTTTCGCAGAATCTGCGGGTGGATTCCTCCTCCGACGGAGAGGAAAACTCCGTGATGCTTCGTTCGGATCGCTTTCTTTGGCTGCTGGATCAATATCAGCCCGATCTGATCGGAATGCAGGAGTTTACCCCCAGCTGGGATTTCTTTATCTTCTCGGAGCTGGAGGAGCGGGGATACGGTATCGTCTTTAAATATCGCGCCACCAACTCTCACGAGGCGACCCCCATCGCTTATAAAAAGGATAAGATGGAGCTTTTGGAGGAGAACTATTTCTGGCTTTCCGATACCCCCGAAGAGGAATCTCCTTCCTGGGATGATGGCAAAGGCAAGCGTTGCCGCATTGTGACGGAATGTGTTTTTAAAGAAAAAAAGACCGGCATTCAATTTGCTCATCTCAATACCCACTACGGACTGACCGATACCTCGGAAGTAAATTCCTCTAACCTGCTCCATACCTGGATCGAGGAAAAATACGCGGATATGCCCTTGATCCTTACCGGTGATTTCAATATGCGTGAGGAGGGCTTGGGGTATAATCCCTTGATCTACGGCGGTCCTACCGCAGAAGGGGAGCCGCTCCTCATCAATTCCCGCCACGCGGCGGAGGAAAAGGGAGCCGACGGCGGCACCTCCAACGGCTTTAAAGTGATGGATAACTATACCTCCATCATTGATTTTGTATTTGTGACCAAGCAGATCAAGCCTACCTACTATACCGTTTTGTATGATAAACCGGAAGGGAAGTTTGTATCCGACCATTTCGGTGTCCTTACCCGTCAGATCGTCGGGAAATAAGCAATGCAACCAAAAGTTGCGGTGTTGCAAAGCAGAATTTCTGTCCCCGTGCGACTTTGTTTGCTAAAATGGCGGTAGTAAAGGAGGAATACATATGACTTTGGAATTGGGAAACCGATTGGCAGCGATGCGAAAGGAAAAGGGCTATTCACAGGAAGAACTGGCGGAAAAACTGGGTGTTTCCCGTCAGGCAGTTTCTAAATGGGAGCGGGGCGAAGCGTCGCCCGATACCGATAACCTGATCGCCTTGGCAAATCTCTATGGAGTGACTTTGGACGAATTGGTGCACGGCAAGGTTTGCACCGGAAATAAACAAAAGGAAAGCGTCCATATCGGATTTGACGGAATTCACGTGGAGAATGAAAAGGAATCGGTGCATATCAGCCTGCAGAAAGGGATCCATGTCCGAGACGGAGAAGGTACGCGGGTTTGCGTGGATCGCGACGGTGTTCAGGTGCAGGATCAAAGCGGGCATCTTTATCAGCATCGTCCTGCTGCCCGCTGGAGAAAAACACTGGATGCAGTGATTTCGCTGCTGACCTTGGTCGTCTACTTGTTGATCGGTTCTCTTTGGGATCTTTGGCATCCCGGCTGGCTGGTCTTTTTTGCCATCCCGCTGGTTTGCTCTCTGACCGAAGCCATTGACCGACGGAATGCAGACCACTTTGCTTGGCCCGTGCTGATGACTTTGGTGTATCTTTGGGGCGGTTTTCAGTATGGACTCTGGCATCCGCTCTGGATCGTCTTTCTGACGATCCCGGTTTACTACATAATTGTGAAGGCTTTCCGCAAAACACCGGAAGAATGAAAAACGCTCAAAAACATTTTTGATACGATGTAAAAGGGCTGTAAAAAACGCGCGTTTTTTACAGCCCCTTTTTTTTGCCCCCATCCCAAGGGATGCCGTTTCGGGGCTTATTTTCAGCTCACGCTATGATTGAGCGGAACCGACGCACGGTGATCTGCTCCTCCGGCTTTTCCGCCGGTCGATTTTTCAGCCGCTTATTCTCTGCCATCAGGGAGAAGGCAAGAGAGGTGCTGAGAAAAACCATACAGATTGACACATACCAGATTACGTTCATTTGCGCATCTCCTTTCTTTTGATGGCTTAATTGTAACAGAATGTCAGTCCGATAAAACGGACAATTGAAATCGAAAATAAAAAAATCGTCTCTGCTCATTTTTAGAGCAGAGACGAAGGCTTCATTGCTTTAAGCAATGATATTAATGGCGTTATGACGGACTGAAATATGCGCTTCGGTGTGTTCGCCGCCGGATTCTCCGTCCAGAGTCCAGGCAAGAGGCGTGGGGGATTTAAAGGTGATCTCCTTGGCGTGGGTAAAGACGACAAAGCGTGGATCGTATTTCCCTTGCACCAGATTTTGAAGGATTCCCCTCAGATCGTTAACGTTTTTGGGATTGCGGATCAGCATCAGTTCAAATTCCCCGTCGTCCAGACGCACATCCAGCCGATTGAGACGGAAAAGCCCCGCAATAGAGGTGGAATTGGAGATGGAGCCAAAGAGAAATTCTCCCTCGTAGGTCTCGCCGTTGGCGGTGAATGATGCTTCAAAGGGGGAGATGGTACCGATCTCTTTTACCCCCTCCAAAAGATATGCGGTATGCCCCAAGGCATTTTTGATTTTCTGGGGTGTGGAATAGGAGACCTTGGTAAAAGCACCGAGAGAGGCGATGTAGGTAAAGCTTCGTTGATTGAAGGCACCGATATCGTAGGGGCGGGGCCAGTTTGCAAGGATGAGGTCCATACATTTTTCTGCTTTTTTCGGCAACTGGAGTGTTCTGGCGAAGTCGTTGGAGGTTCCTGCAGGGACATAGCCGATGGCTGTTTTCAACCCTGCGTCCATTACGCCGTTGATGACCTCGTTGAGGGTGCCGTCTCCGCCGCAGCAGACGATGAGATCCTGATTCTCGCCGTATTCTTTGATGAATCTGGTGCCGTCTCCGCGTTGTGTCGTGGTCTGGGCGGAAACACTGTAGCCCTTTTGGCTCAAACGGTCCACGATCTCAAACATATCCTTTTTGGCTTTTTTCACCCCGGCACGAGGGTTGATGATCACCAGCGCGCGTTTATTCATAAGCTCACCTCCCGCCGATGTTTTTCATAATATTATTATACAATTTTTGGATAAAAATGCAATGGAAATTTTGTTAACATTATGTTATGATTATTTTGTTTGAATTACAATAAAAGGAGCAAGTTATGGTAAAACGAAGCCGCAAACAAAACCCTATCTTTCATTTTTGGCAGATCCTTTGGGCTTTTTCCTTTTCCACCGGCGTGCTGGCACTGATCGTCAGCTTTTTCAGTCTGAATACGGGACTGACGGGGATGACGCCGCCGATGACCTACGCTTTGACCGTCTTTTTTGCCGCAGTGGCATTGCCGATTTATACGCTGCCCTCCTATTTTGCTTATCGCAAAGGAATGAAGGGAGAGCGGAAACTTTTGATCTGGAATCTGCTTCTCGGCTGGACAGTCGTGGGTTATGTGGTTTGCATCTTTAGGGTGACAAGAGTTGAACCCGTCACGCCTGACAAATAATAATTTTTTGTTTTTTCTCGCCTTATCGCTTGTAATACGGCAGTATTACTGCGCTCTGCGGTTCGCTCCGTCGGAGTCTGCATAATTCAGCATATTTACTCCACCCTAATTCAGAAGGGTGGTGCTTATATGAAAAAATCTGAAAAGCTCGGTGCGTTTACTGCAGGCTTTGCGGGCTATCCGCTGCTGGAGCTTGCGTGGCGCGGGAGGACCCATTGGAGTATGGCGTTGGCGGGCGGACTTGCAGGTCTCCTGCTTTATCCTGCCTGTACCAAGCGCAACGGGCGCCTGATCTGCTGCAAGGCGGCGGTGGTGATTACCGGAATCGAGCTGGTCTTTGGAATTATCTTTAATATTATATTGAGGAAGAATGTCTGGGATTACTCCGAAAAACGCTGGAATCTTTGGGGGCAGATCTGCCTGCCGTACAGTATCCTATGGTTTTTAATGGGGGTTCCCATTCGCCTGCTTTGCTGCGGGCTGCAGCGGCTCTGCCGCGATCTTCCTTAGGGTGAATTTTAAAACGGGTTCGACTCTTGTCACCCTAGAAAGGAAATGAAATGGTTCATCTGGGCAATAGCTGGGACGCTTTATTGGCGGACCAATTTCAGCAGGAGTACTATCTGAACCTGCGGGAATTTCTCAAGTCAGAATACCGTACCCGCAGGATCTATCCGCCGATGGGCGATATCTTTAATGCCTTGCGGGAAACCCCCTATGAGAAGGTCAAGGCAGTGATCTTGGGGCAGGATCCTTATCACGGCGCGGGTCAGGCACACGGAATGTGTTTCTCCGTCCGTAAGGGCGTGGAGCCGCCTCCGTCTCTGAAAAATATCTTCAAGGAGCTGGAGTCGGAGCTGGGCATCACTCCGCCGGACCACGGGGAGCTCACAAAATGGGCAAGAGAAGGAGTGTTGCTGCTCAATACGGTGCTGACCGTCCGTGAGGGAGCGGCAGCCTCCCATCGCGGTCAAGGCTGGGAACTTTTGACCGATCGGATCATTGAGCTTTTGAATCAGCGTCCGGAGCCGATCGTGTTTTTGCTTTGGGGCAGTCACGCGCGGGCGAAAAAAGCGTTGATCACCAATCCGAATCATTTGATCTTGGAATCTGCCCACCCCAGTCCGCTCTCGGCGTATAACGGTTTTTTCGGTTGCGATCATTTTAAAAAGACGAATGAATTTTTAAAGGAACCCATCGATTGGGATTTAAAGGAGTAAAACGATGATTGAAAAGACAGCATTTGGAAACGCAGAGTTATTCACATTAAAAGGAGACGGCAGCGGAGATTTAGAGGTGGAGGTCATCACCTTCGGTGCTGCCATCCGATCCATTCGTTATAAAGGCGTGGACGTGGCGCTGGGCTATAATACCCTTGAGGATTATCAGGAGGGGGATTTCTTTATGGGTGCTGCGGTGGGGCGGTATGCCAACCGTATTGCCGGCGGAAAATTCACCCTGAACGGGGAAGAAATTCAGCTTTCCTGCAATGAGGTCGAGCGGGGCGGTCATCTCCACGGCGGCGTAGTGGGGATGGGCAAACGCTTCTGGCACGATCGCGTCCGTCAGGGGCGGCAGGTCAAACTTTCCGTATTGCTTGCAGACGGCGAAGAGGGCTATCCCGGAAATATGGAGCTCTCCATCACCTATGAGGTGATCGGCAATACCTTGCGTATTACATACCGCGCCACAACGGATCGGGATACCGTCCTGAATCCCACCAACCATAGCTATTTCAATCTCAATGGCTTTGACGGCGCGCCCATCACCGACCATATTCTCACTTTAAACGCCTCCCGTTATACGCCTGCGGGAGAGAATCTGATCCCCACCGGAGAATTGCGCTCTGTGGCGGGGACGCCCTTTGATTTTACTGCCCCCAAGGTATTCGGTGCAGAGATCGGCAAGCATCCCGAGCTTGCCGCCACCTTTGGCTACGATCATAACTTTGTATTGGACGGCGAGGGCTTTCGTCACGTGGCGACGCTGGTCTCTCCCAATACGGGGATCCGTATGGAGTGCCATACCGATCGCCCGGGAATGCAGATCTGCGGCGGTAATTATCTGAAAAGCCCCGTCGGTAAGGCAGGTCCGATGGGGATGTATCAAGGCATTTGTCTGGAGACCCAGTCCTTCCCCGATAGCCCCAACCATCCCGAGTTTCCCTCCACGGTGCTGAAGGCGGGAGAGGAGTTCTGCTCGGTAACGGAATACCGTTTCTCTGATGGAGTTTGATTTGTGCAATCTCACCGAGCAAAGTTTTAAAAAAACAAAAGATTTCACATATTGTGCAAAAAAAACAACATAAGGTGCTTTTATATTTTCCCCCGTTGTGGTACAATGATTGCATATAATAGCCTTTTTATCGGTTCTTATGATTTGAAGGGCAAATCGTTATATAAGGAGGAGTTGTGATTATGGTCACAAGAAAGACGAGATTTGTATCCGGTCTTGCAGCAATTTTTATGCTGATTTCCATGCTTACCGTCATCGTACTTCCCGCAAGTGCGGTGGACGATTCGCCGTATCCTTACGTGCGCGACATGGAAACTCTCGGCAGAGATTCCACCTATGATTGGGGAATCGGATCCGCAGAGGACTGGTATAAAGCAATTGAGTTGAACGAGAATGGTGAATCCTTTAAAGGCTTGACGCTTCATTTTACAGCGGACATTGATTTCGATGTGGACGGAAGCGGCGCAGTCGAACCCAATGAGTATATTTCTCCCTTGGGTACAGATACTGCTTTTGAGGGTAGTATTCACGGTCACGGTCATGTGATCAAAAATCTCTACATCAACCACGATATCACGACCGACGGTGGTTACGTAGGTCTGGTCGGCAATGGTGCCGGCTCTACCGCCGTATTCCGTGATCTGGGTCTTGCCAGCGGTAAGATCACCATCACCGGTACTGCTTCCACCGTCAGCGGCAAGGGTACTTACAACATCTATACCGGTGCCTTTATGGGTCGTCATTCCGGTACGATCGTTTATGCCAACTGCTGGACGGATGTGGATATCGAGGCGGACGTAAAGGCCTATGAGATCGATATGGCTCCCTTCGGTCGTCTTGGCGTCGGCAAGCTGATCAACTGTAATAATACAGGCGATCTGTCTGCTATCAATGATTGCACCACGACGAAGTCTGACGGAAGCGCCAGCACCGGTGCGACCCGTGTGGACGCTCTTTATGACTGGGGTGCATCCGCAGGCTCCGAGGTTATCAACTGCTACTCCGTCTGTAATATGACCGGCTCCGGTAAGTATTTGTTCTCCTTCGGTAGCTGGGCAAAAGATAATGAGCAGTTTATCCCCCTCGCTGAAGGCGTGAGAAATACTTATGCAAGCGGGATCGGTAACGTTACCAATAAATCCGGTCTTAATAAGCTCCTGGACGGTATTAAGGTCGATTACGACGAGGTTACCTCCGGCGAGTTGGCCTGCAAAATGAATGAGAACTATGACTCTACTTATGACGCTACCTACGGTCATAAGTATTATATGATCAAGGATGGCAGAATCGCCTTTACCGATGATCCTTACGAAGCCCTTTATAAATTGACCGTTTCCAAGAAGATCGGCGATTATGTCGTAGAGAGCAACACCTTCTACCATAACGCTGTCAGCACCGTTACAGCCCCCGTATACGACGGCTATGAGCTGTCTGATTATACCGAATCAGTCTTCCTTTTGGACGATGGCACCTTCCGGATGCCCGCTGAAAATGCAGAGCTGGTATATACCGCCTCTGAACCCGATTGGACCCTCATCGAGGAAATGATCGAGAAGTATAAGGGCTATAAGACTAGCGGTCAGCATAAGATCCTGGTCAACGGCGCAGGTGTTCTGGAACTTTTGGATAAGCTGGAAATGGCTTATGCAGCAAAAGACACGATGAGCAAAGAGATCGCATTGAAGCGTATTGCGCTTTATGTGGAGCAGGATAGAAATCTGGATGTCAGCCTGAAGCCCAATCTGACCTATCCCGATTATCCCTATTTGCGGAATTTCGAGCTTTTCGGTAGAGATGTTTCCACCGAATGGGCGGTTGCCGATCCTGAGGACTGGCTGCACGCCATCGAGCTTTCCAATGACGGCGAAGACTTTGCCGGCTTGAATATCCACTTTGTAAACGATATTGACTTTAATAATCAAAAGATGACCCCGCTCTGCCCTGTTACTAACTTTGCAGGCGATATCGACGGTCACGGTTACGTACTGAAGAACATCAACATTGACGTTGTTTCCAATAGCGCTTCTACCCAGTATATCGGTCTGATCGGCAGAGCGACTGATTCCAGCGTTGTGAAGGTTATTAAGAACCTGGGTATCGCCAGCGGTACTGTTATTGGCCGTTCCGTCGCCTCCGAGGCCTTTACCGGCGCATTTATGGGTCATAGCTATAATACCTACTTCATCAACTGCTGGAATGCCGCAAGCGTATCAGTTGTGGATGCAGAGGATGCTACCAATCCCCGCGGTGTGGCTTCTATGATCGGTCGTGTCGGTACCGGTACCGAGGGTGCGTTGATCAACTGCTATAACCTTGGTGCGATGACCGAGGATTCTACCGTCGGTAGCCGTGCGGCAGCTTTTGCCGACTGGATCAAGGGGCCCTTTGATATCATCAACTGCTTCAATGCAGGTACCATCAGCGGCAGCCTTGTTTCCACCGGTGTAAACTACAATAGTACTTCTCACTACGGCAATGCCGTCATTAAGAATTTCTATTCCGTCGGCTCTTCCGAACTGATCACCATCGGCAGTACGCTTTCCGTTCCCGATAATGTTGATTCTGTAGGAAAGGTTCTGGAGGATGAGACAATCGCCTCCGGCGAGCTTGCTTGGTTGATGAACAACGGTTATGTGGATCCCACTCCGTACCTTCCCGCAGGTGAGACCGCTCCCGAGCGTCCCTACTATGTCGTGAAGGACGGTATGATCGCCATCGGTTCTGCTGATGAGCAGCCTGTCAGAGTTGCGGTCGTCAGCGCAGAAAGCACCTCTTACTTCTATACCTTGCTGAATAAGCCGGTTGATCTGAACGGTGAATTCGCCGTAGGGACTCCCGTCTATGAGCTGGCAGACTCCGCTTTGGGTACTCTGACCAACGGAGTCCTCACTGTGACCACCGCTCCCTCTAATGCAGAAAAGACCGTCGTTGTCAATATGACCTTCGCAGGCGGCTTGGATTACGCCGGTCTCAATGATGCTATCGCCGCCTATGATGATGTGACCGATTTCAGCGGCTATGTCAGCACCAAGACCAATAAGGCTCTGGCTACCCTCTTAAATGAGGTTAAGACCAAGACCTATACCGCCCAGAACGAGATCGATAACGATGTGGAACTGCTGAACAGCTACTCCTTCATCATCTCCATCCAAGAATACGAAAACAATAAAGATGCAGACGGTTATTCCGTTGCCAGCAAGGCAGATATGGATATTCTGGCAGATATCTTTGCAAATCTGACTGAAGAGCAGACCGTCTACATCACTGCTGATATTGATATGGAAGGCTCCGCTACTGCTCCGAATACTCTGCTGAGCGGTCTGAAGGCTTCCATCGACGGTATGGATCATACCATCAGCAATCTTTATGTCACCAACGCTTGGCTGGGCGACTATGCCGGCGCATCCATTAAGAATCTGACCATTAAGGATTCTATCGGTGCTCCCACCGCCGCTACCACTGCATTCTTGATCAATACCGTGAAAAAGATCACGAAGATCAGCAATGTAACACTGGATAACGTTACGGTTAATCACGGCGCTACCGGTGCCGGTATCTACGGTTTGATGATTGCCCGTATAAGCGATGGTGATCTGACCCTGGAAGACATCACTGTTATCAATTCCACCTTCAATCGTGGCGATCTGAAGGCAGGCAGCAGCTCTACCTACTGTAACTCCGGTATCGTTTTAGGTAAGACCTATGCCGGTAAGCTGGCTGTTGACGGACTGTATCTCAATAATAACACCATCACCGGTAATCGTTCCGGTTCCGGTACCGGCGTTGCTTTCGGTGAGATCATCTGCTCCGCCACCATCAAGAACGTGGGTATCTTCAATACCACCGCTCAGGATAACCTGCAGCGCGGCGTATTGACCACGATGATCAAGGAGAACACCTCCTATGAGAAGCAGCCGGTATTTGTGATCGAGAATGTGATCGCTCTGAATAACGGCGAGACCGTAAACCTGATCGGTACGGATGAGACCTATAAGTCTCCCATCACCGTTAAGAATGCCTATACCGATACCACCAAGATCGTGGCAGAGGAAATGGATACTCTGACGATGACAGACTGTGTCACCACTGCAGGTGATGTGGTCGCATCCGGTGAGGCTGCCTATAAGATCAATGCTACCGGTACTGAAAAGACTTGGGCAATGGTAGATGGCACTCCTGTCTTTGCAGAAGAGGGCGCAGTTGTGAAGGTTACCTTCAAGAGCCTGGCAGGCGCTGACCTCAACGTGCTGTATACCGATGCAGAAGGTAAGCTGATCGGTCTGACCGATACCTTCTTTGATTCTGTAAGCGCTTGGGATGGCTATGCAACCAAGACTGAACTGGAAGCTGCTACCTTTACTGCCGATACTGTTATCAAGCAGGCAGAGTGCAACCATATTTATAATACGGTTGCCAACGGTGACGGTACTCATACCACCACTTGTACTGCTCCCGGCGGTTGCGGTGCATCCAATACCGAGGCTTGTACCTATACCTATGCAACCAGCACCGACGGCGTAAGCCACGTTAAGACCTGCGGCGTCTGCGGCGATATTGCAAGCGAGTCCTGCACCATCACGCTGACCCATAAGGACGGTACTGCTAATGCAGAGTCCAAGCATACTGCAGCTTGCGGCGTTTGCGGTTACAGTGCAGAAGCTGCTTGCGTATTCACCTCTCAGTATGTTGAGCATACCTCCGAGGTGAAGGGCTATACCAAGTATACCTGTGCTTGTACTTATAGCTATAATGTTGAAGATGCCGAGTTTAATCACGACTTCAGCGCAGTCGGCACTGTTGTGAAGAAGCCTACCTATCCCACCGTTGATTCCGATGGTAAGGGTATGTCTGAAATCGAGTGTCCTACCTGCGGCACCAAGAAGTATGATGAGATTCCTGCTCTGACTCTGGCTGCAGGTACTGCCGGTATCGTTGTGAAGGCTCCCGAGACCGCGACCGATAGTGATACCATCGAGGTTACTCTGGAGATCGCTAATAATCCCGGCATCGCCGGTCTGAACCTGGCAGTCACCTATGATCCTGCAGTCCTCACCTTGACCGGTGTGGCAGACGGTGGTCTGTTTGGTCAGTTCATCGGTCCCAAGGGCGGCGCAGCCGCTGCAAACGGCACCGCAGCACTGACCTTCCTGAATGTCAGCAATCTGAATGCTGCAGAGACCGACGGTAAGGCTCTGGTTACCTTGACCTTCGATGTTGTGGATGGTGCAGCTTTCGGCTTCTCCGATATCGCAGTTGAAATGATCAAGGGCACCGATCCTGCTGATACCGAGAATACCGGCGCAGCCAATGAAAACGGCGAGTATGTCACCGTATACGGCAGCAGCACGATGGTAGAGATCGTTGATTATCTCTGGGGTGATGCTGACGGCGATGGCGTTACCGGTATTCCCGATGCTCTGGCAATCCTGCAGTGGAAAGTCGGCCTGATTGAGGATAGTGCTCTCAAGATGGAGGCTGCCGATGCAGATCGTGGCGGCGATGTCGGTATCCCCGATGCGCTGTTGATCCTGCAGTGGAAGGTTGGTCTGGTGAACTGGGATCCCAACGGCACGACTCAAGAACCCAACGCATAAATCTTCATAAAATCCCAAACTGCCCAAGTGCAAATGCACTTGGGCAGTTTTTTGATCGCGAAGCAGTATATATAAGGAAAATGCGGCTAAAAAGGGCGTCTGAATCCGGATGTATGACAAATTATGGAGGAAAATAGTTGCAATATAAGGATATATTTGATAGAATAAGAGTATATTTTTTTCAAGAACCACTTTGATAGGAGGAAACAAAATGGATGGAAAAACCCTGCAGATTATGATCGCTATGATTATTTATATGGCGGCAGTAATCATCATCGGCGTTGTCTATGCGAAGCGCGCCAATAAAAGTTCCGAGGAGTATTTCCTCGGCGGACGTTCTCTCGGTCCTTGGGTGACCGCAATGAGTGCTGAGGCATCGGATATGAGTGGCTGGCTTTTAATGGGTCTCCCCGGCGTTGCTTATTGGTGCGGTCTGGCAGATGCTGCCTGGACTGCCATCGGTCTCGCCATCGGTACTTATCTCAACTGGCTGATCGTCTCCAGGCGGCTGCGTCGTTATAGCGTCCGCGCCAATAACGCCATCACCCTGCCCGAATTTTTCTCCAACCGATTCAGAGAGAAGAAAAAGACCATTATGTTCATCGCGGCAGCATTTATTCTGATCTTCTTCACCGTCTATGCGTCCAGTTGTTTTGTGACCTGCGGCAAGCTCTTTTCCACCCTCTTCGGTGCACCGTATGTGGCAATGATGGTACTGGGTGCCATCTTCGTCCTGCTTTATACCCTCTTGGGTGGCTTTTTGGCAGAAAGTGCCTCGGACTTTATGCAGGCGATCGTGATGATCGTGGCACTGGCAGTTGTTGTAATTTTAGGTGTTTTGAATGCCGGCGGATTTGGTCAAGTGATTGAAAACGCCAAGGATATTCCCGGCTTTTTGGAATTCTTCGGTCTGGCAACTCCGATGCTCAATGAAGCAGGCGAGCAGATCGTGGCAAACGGTCAGCCCTCCTTTGGTCCTGCGGCCAAATACGGTGTCCTTACCATCTGCTCGATGATGGCTTGGGGCTTGGGCTATTTCGGTATGCCTCAGGTTCTGCTCCGCTTTATGGCGATTCGTAAGGAAGAGGAGCTCAAGCGCTCCCGCCGTATTGCAATGGTTTGGGTGGTCGTCTCTCTGGCTGTTGCCGTTTTCATCGGTATCATCGGACGCCAGCTCTATCCCGTGGAGCATCTTACCAAATCCGGAGCAGAAAATATTTTCATTACGATGGCAACCGGCTCGCTGCCCGCTATTTTGGCAGGCTTTGTGATGGCGGGTATTCTGGCGGCAACCATCAGCTCTTCGGACTCCTATCTGCTCATCGCAGCATCTGCTTTTTCCAAGAATGTATATCAGGGCATCTTTAAGAAGCGGGCAACCGATAAAGAGGTTATGTGGGTCTCCCGTATCACCCTTTTGGTGCTGGCAATCATCGCCGTCTTTATCGCTCTGGACGAGGATAGCGTTATCTTCCAAATCGTCTCCTTTGCTTGGGCAGGATTTGGCGCCACCTTTGGTCCTTTGATGGTCTTTTCCCTCTTCTGGAAGCGGATCAATAAGGCGGGTGCAATCGCAGGTATGGTCAGCGGTGCAGGAATGGTATTCCTCTGGAAGCTGGTGATCAGCAAGCTGGGCGGTGTATTCGCTATTTACGAATTGCTCCCCGCATTCATCTTTTCTGCTATTTGTATTGTGGTCGTCTCCCTCTTGACCAAAGCTCCCTCCAAAGAAATTGAAGAGGACTTTGAGGCGGTAAGAGCCGGCAAAATCGAAGAATAAAAAATATGAGGCACTCTTTTCGATGAGTGCCTCTATTTTATTTATGATAACTTTCATTGGCGTTGATTTTATGCGCGCGGTAGAATTGCTCTGCCAGAATGACCCGCATCATCTGATGGGGGAAGGTCATCGGCGAGATAGACAGCCGCATTGCGCAGGCGGCTTTGACCTCCGGAGCAAGTCCGTGGGAAGAGCCGATGATCAGTGCAATCTCGCTTTTTCCTTCGCGGGGGATGCGCTCCACCAGTGCCGCCAGCTGCTCACTGGAGTATGGCTTGCCCTCCACGCAGAGGGCGATGGGGTAGGCTTGAGGAGAGAGCTTTTTCAAGATGGCAGCACCCTCTTTTTTCAGTGCTTGATCGATCTCCTTTTGGGAGGGATGATCGGATAGGGCGCATTCTGCCAATTCTATAACATTCCAACCACCAAAGCGTGTCATTCGCTTGGCATACTCTGCCTCTGCATCCTTCCAATATTTTTCCTTTAAAGAGCCGGTGCAGATCACTGTACATTTCATTACGTCACACCTCCAAAATCGGGCAAAACGGTCCACCTACCTCCAAGCGGATATCCTCAATGCCGTATTGCTCAAATGCGCTTGCAACCGCCATTTTAGCGGTGAGAGGGGTGTTGTTGTGGTCACTCAAATGCGCCAGAACCACCGTTTCCAGATCCCCTTCCAACGCCTTGAGTGCCAAAAGTGCGGCGCAGTCCCCGTTGGAGAGATGCCCGCGTTCGGACTTGATCCGCCGCTTGAGTACGGCGGGGTAGGGTCCGTATTCCAGCATTTCAGGGTCGTAGTTGCTCTCCAGCATAATGAGGGAGCAGCCGGAAAGATATTGCATCATAGAAGGAGTGACCTTCCCTGTATCGGTGACGATGGCAAGGGTCTTGCCCTCTGCCTCAATGCGGTAGCCGCAGGGAGCACAAACATCGTGGCAGGTCTCGATGGGGGTAATAGAAAAAGCACCCACGGAGAAGGGTTGATTTGCGTGATCAAAGCCCTCTACCTCCGCAGCCTGCAGCGTCCCCGCGGTACCGTAAAAAGACGGTTGATGGTGCTTGACCAGTTGGGGGACGGCTTTAATATGGTCGCTGTGTTCGTGGGTCAGCAGGATGCCGTCTAATTGCTCGATGGATAACCCCGCATCGTTCAGCGCACGCTTGATTTGGCGCAAGGGGACGCCGCAGTCGATGAGCAGCCCGCGATCCTGAGAGATGAGTAGGGTGCAGTTTCCGCTGCTGGACGAGCAAAAGGGATAGATCTTCATAGACAGAGGCACTCCTTTCGTGAAATCTCTTCTATTATAATCTATCCACCGCCGAAAAGCAACCTCAGAACAAGTCTTTTAGGGAAAAGTTACGGTCAAATAAAATGTATGCCAACGCTAAAAGGAGCGGAATATCTGTCTCTTCCTTCTGCAATACAATAAACGCGACCGCCATCAAGAGAAAATCCTCCCATGGTAAGCCCCGTACCTCGGATTTTGGGGGCTTTGTGGGTGCCGGGGGAGGAGTATGTGGTGGTTTTGTGGACTCCTTGAGGGGGGAATGTGGAGCATTGGGGGGAGTTTGTGGAGTATTGTGGTGACGGGGTGGGCGTTCCGTGTGGCGTGGTGGATAAAGCTGACCGTCGGATTGCAATAATATGTCCATAATCTCAACTCCTGAAAAGCTCTGCCAGCCGCAAAAGCTTTAAAATGTTGATAGCCTCGTTGATCCGCTCCTGACGCTCGCTGCGTAAAAAGGGACGCAGGGCGGTGAGGAGGGCGCAGCGTTCGTCCGGTTGACTGTTCATTCGGGAGAGGGCGTTGCCCGCCTTTAAAAGTAAGGCGGGATCCAGCCCACCCAAGAGATCGTTGCCGCCGAGAAGCTTGCCCAATCCGTCGCCTCCGCCCAAGGCGGCGAGCAGATTGCCGAGCCCGCCGCTGTTTTCGGTCGGTGCCTTCTCCTCACCGACCAGAGAGGATAGCAGCCCGCCGAGGTCTAACGGAGAATCTCCCGCAGGCGGTTTTGGACCTGGGGGCTGTTGAGAAAATCCCGGGGATCCTCATTGCCCGTCAGTCCGTTGATAAGGTTCTGAAGATCGTCCGGACGGGCGTTTTGCTGCAGCTTTTCCATCTGGCTTTTATCCTGCATAAAGGCACGCACCTGCTTTTGTTGCTCGGGGGAGAGAGCGTTCGTCAGCTTCTCCAAAAGGGCGCGCTGCTCTTTTTTATCCATACTTTTAATCTGATCAAATAAATTGCTCACGGAAAATCTCCTTTCGAATATTGCGGTTCCCTTCATTTTATGCTACAATGAGAAAAATGATACCCGGGAGATTTGCTATGCTGCGATTTTTGGTGTTTTCCGATACCCACGGTCATTGGGACGGTATGGAAGAATTATACAAACGGTATCCTAATGACGGAATTATACATTTAGGCGATTATATAGCCGATGCCCGAATGGCAATGGGCTTCACAAACGGACATCCCGTCTATCAGGTGAAGGGCAACTGTGACTATGCCTCTATGGGGCTTGAGGAGCAGGTTCTATCGCTGGGCGGAGTGAGGATCTTCATTACCCACGGTCATCATTACGGCGTCAAGAGCGGCTATGGCGGCTTGCTGGCGGCGGCAAAGCGGCAGGAAGTGGACGCGGTACTTTTCGGGCATACCCATATCCCCTTTATGGAGGAGCGGGACGGCATTTTGATGATGAACCCCGGCTCGCTCAGAAATCCGAGCCGCGAATACGGCATCATCGAGATCGAAGATAAAAAGATAAAAGGAGCGTTACTGCATCAGTATGACTAAGGAAGAAGTTTTGCGTCAATACAGCCCCTTGGCATTGGCATATTTAGGGGACGGCGTTTTTGAACTGTATGTACGGACCTATGTATTGGGTCAGGGGAATTGCCAGAGCCAAAAGCTCCACGCCAAGACCCAGAAATTCGTGAATTGCGGTGCGCAGGAGCATTTTTTGGAGATCCTGCAGGAGGAATTGGCTGAGGATGAGCTGGAGGTGGTGCGCCGCGGGCGCAATGCCAAGACCCATTCCAAGCCCCGCTCCGCAGACTACGGTACTTACCACGCCGCCACAGGCTTTGAGGCCCTTTGGGGATATCTCCATCTTGCGGGGGAGCAGGCACGGCTGGAGAGGCTTTTTGAGAAGATCGTTGAGGATAGAGAATGCTCGGATACTTAAAAGAATGGATCGACTTGACCCCCTGGCTGGATCATGCGCCCTTTGAGGGGGTGCGGTATAACCGAAAAAAGATTCGGCGCGAAGAATTTGAAAAAATCGCGCCCTTTGGATTAAAGCCTGCGCCTTTTTACGAGGACGGCTATTATCTCCCTGCCGGAGAGACGGACGGCAATCACCCCTACCATCTGGCGGGACTATACTATTTTCAGGAGCCAAGCGCGATGAGCGCGGTGAGCGCCCTGCAATTGGAGGGGCACGAGCGGGTGCTGGACCTTTGCGCCGCCCCCGGCTCTAAAGCTACCGCCATTGCCTCCCGATTGGAGGAGGGCTTGCTGGTCGCCAATGAGATCCAGGCGGGGCGTGCAAAAATTCTGCAGGAGAATATGGAGCGGATGGGGGTCTCCCGTGCGGTGATCACCAATAGCGACTCTGCAGCCATCGCCGCCGCCTTTCCGGAATACTTTGATAAGGTACTGGTGGATAGCCCTTGCTCGGGAGAAGGAATGTTTCGGAAATATCCTCGTATTTTGGAGGAATGGACGGAGGAGCTGGTGGCTCTTTGCCGCGATCGTAGCCGCGAGGTGCTGGAAAATGCCGCCAAAACATTGCGCCCCGGCGGACGGCTGGTATATTCCACCTGCACCTTTAACTTGGAAGAAAACGAAAAGACTATCCTGTGGTTTTTGGAAAACCATCCGGATTTTCGGGTGGTGGAGAGCGGAATTTCGGGCGGAAGAGCCGGCTTTTTAGGCTTGGATCAAGCGGTTCGTATCTTTCCCGCAGACGGGGGAGAGGGTCATTTTGTGTGTGCGATGGAGCGCGTAGGCGCGGGAGAAAGCCGTCCCGTACCGCTCTTTAAAGCGGAAAAGCATCCCGATGCTGCCGCCGCTCTGCAGGAGCTGATGAAGCATCCGCCCAAAGGCAACCTGATTCAGCGCGGAAATTATTATTATCTTGTGGACGAGGATCTGCCCTGCCCTGCAGGGGTGCGAATCCTGCGTGCGGGTCGGCAGGTGCTGGAATTAAAGGGGCGTCAATGGAAGCCTGCCCATCATCTGGCAACCTCTATGCCTAAGGATGTCTTCCGCTATGCGGTGGAATTGGATTTGGGAGAGGCGAGGCGCTATGTCAACGGTCAGACGGTCCCTTGCAATGAGCGGGGGTACGGCGTTGTTACCGTGGCAGGTGCACCGCTGGGCTGGATCAAATCCTCCGACGGAGTCGGAAAAAACCACTATCCCAAAGGCTTGCGTACATTGAAATAAAACGGAGATGTCAAAGGACATTTCGGTAAAAAAAGAGCTGTAAAAAATCTCGGATTTTTTACAGCTCTTTT
>JAZQAQ010000239.1:0-4078 GCA_045545255.1 Eubacteriales bacterium
ATTTATAAAGATTTTCAAATGGAGGGAGTCATACTCTTTCCATTTGTTCTTTTTATAAGGGAAAATTCCGATACTTTCAGATGCAGGATGTAGGCGGGTGCCACCACCATCGACATCCCGAAATCCGCCTTTTCGGTAAAGGCGGCGGCAAATGCCATTATGATCAGCCCCAGCGCATAGGAAAGCTCGGTGTAAAATACTTTTTCCTTCATTTTTCCTCCTGCGGCACGCCTTATTCGGCAGAGGGCTCTTGCAAAATCGCCATCGCCTTTTTGTACTTTTCGCATCGCTCCAAGGCTCTCTCGTCCACCGTATCCAAGCGGGTCAGATCGGAATTATGCTTCAGATCCGCCAACTTAACAGCCGTCGCTATGGGGTTTTCCTTGATCTTTCTTACATAATCCATATACGGCACCTCGGGTGCGTGAGTCATCAGCGCGATGGCGTCCAGCACACACTGACTGAAGCCCTTCGCTTTCAGATCCTCCAAAGTCAACTCCGTATCCTCCACAACATCGTGGAGCAGCGCCACCACCGTCGTCTCCTCGTCGGTCATCTGCTCCGCAAGATGAAAGGGATGAAAAACATAGGGGAGACCGCTTTTATCCCGTTGATCCTTATGCGCTTCAAAGCAAAGCTTCAATGCCTTTTTGGTTTCTTTCGTATAGATCATACGAACCTCCTTATTTTATGTAGTGCTCTAAAATGTATTGAGCCGCGTGCTGCTCATAATGGCAGATCACCTGATCCGCCGCCGCCTTTAATTCGGGCACCGCATTTTCCATCGCAAGCCCCAGCCCTGCGGCACCGACCATCGTCCGATCGTTGGTACTATCGCCCACGGCGATGGTCGCCTTACGATCCACCCCCAAAAGATCCGCCAGCAGCATCAGCGCGTTGCCCTTTCCCGCTTTCACGGAAAAGACCTCTAAATTATAGGGATCCGACTGCGCCACCAGCAGCTCCGGATCCGCCTGAAAGCAAGCTTCGCATTCCTTCAGATCGGAAAGCTTCTCAAAGAAGGGGACAAAGAGCTGTATCCGATCCAGCCCATAGGCAAACTCCTTGAAATCAGGGGTCGGCAGATTGGTCTCATAGGTAAAGTCCCGCCACCGCTTATTCATATTGAAGCGGATGTAGTCCTCATCGTTGTGGGTCCCTTTATCCACATAGTAATTGATGTCCGCGTGGATCATCATACACATCGGATACCGATACAACATATCCAAAACACGATGCCCCAAATCCTTGGCCATCGGCAGTTCGTGGGTGGTATCGGTCTCCTTATCGTAGACCATCGTCCCATCGGAGGTGATATAGTAGCGGATCAGGGGGCTTTCCCGCAGTTCTTTGGGCATTTCCTTAAAAGCTCTGCCCGACGCAGGCACCACCTGAACTCCTCTTTGTACCAGTTCCTCAATGGCACGCCAGTTTTCTTCTCCCACCTGTACCTCATCCGCCAAAAGCGTTCCGTCCAGGTCAAATGCAATGATCTTATAATCCAATTTTTAGTCTCCTTGCTCTTTTCTTGACACAATTCTCCGCCAAAACGACGAAGAATCCGCTTGTCTTAATTACTTTTTGTAAAATTCAATTCATTTAATACTGTTTGTTTATTCCTTGACGATCACCGAGATGCCGTCGGTTTGCTGATATTGTGGATATTATACCACATTTTCAGACCGATACAAACATAGGGTGACAAGAGGGTCCAATAGAGCCTGACGAAATGTACATCTGGTATAATTTTTGTAATCCATTTTGAAACAAAGGAAAGAGGTATTTTTTATGGCAGTGTTTGTTGCAATTAGGATGTGTATTTCATAATAAAAGAACAAAGAGAAAGAGTCATACTCTTCTCTTTGAAAATCTTTATGAATCGATCCTAACCGCTTTTCTTCTGCGGTCGGGACCTTTTTGAAAGTCACAGCGGTGTGTGGATTCTCCACACACCGCTCTATTTTTAATTACTCACCCTCGGCAGCAGGTTCTTCTGCAGCAGGCTCTGCCTCAACGACGATCGGCTTAAGGCTGTTATAGACGTTTGCATAAGTTGTCTGCATATAGGGCATCACCCAGATACCGGCGATACCGAGTGTAATGCAGCAGAGTAATCCCCAACCGATAAAGGAAAGACTCAATACAAAAAGATCCATCTTATGACCGTCGGTCATCGCCACAGACTCATTGATGCACTCGCGGGCAGACTTTCCTTTATTCTCCGCCAGAATGTAAAGCGACATCGAATAAGCCAAGCTCTTGATCATTCCGGGTACAACAAACAGCAAGGACCAAAGGAAGGTATATAATCCTACCAGGAAGGTCACTTTAAATGCCGACCAGAAATCATCAAAGCCGCAAAAAGCATCCTTCACTTCGGGAGTCTCTCCCCGCAGTACCATCAGATATACCCGAACGATACTGAGCGAAAATGCCGGCGTGATGATCAAAGATACTACCAACGCACCGCCGGGAATAGCCGCCAATAATGCGCCTGCCGCACCGGAAATTGCGCCGACGATCAAGGTGATCAAAAAGAGAACACCGATCTTTCCTGCGATCTGGCTTTTAGCCGCCTCTTTTAATGCTTTTCTGTTCAAAATAATCCCCTCCAATTGAAAATGTATGGAAGCGTGAACTTCCATATATTATTTTACGATAAATCCTTTTAAAAAACAATGCTTTTTTGAAATATTCATCACCGAACCCTTATTCCGAATCCGGCTGCTGTCCGTCGTGCGCCAACCATTTACATTCCGTTATCTCCATCTTCGTGAAGATGGCTTTGAAGGAGGAATCTTCGGGACTGCAGGCGTAAACGCCAAACCGAATTTTTTCGTTTGCGTTCCACATATGGCATACCCGCATCTGCTTGAAGGTGACGCCGTCAATGGCAATTTTGAAAATATTTGTTGGTTTAATTATAACACTTTCACCTTCCGTATTCAACGCAAAGAAGAATCCGCCCGAGTTTCCTCGGGCGGATCGTTTGGCTTTATAATCTAATTACTTCGATTCTTTGATATTATAGTGATATTCCGTCTTCGACGGAGTGATATTTTCGCAAAGCGAAAGTGATATCGAAGCCTCACGGCTTCGGTGATATTATATTCGCTCTTTTAACTCGCGAAGCGAATATCACTTGGCGAACGCCAAATATCACTGCGCAGCAATATCACTCGCCGCAGGCGAATATAACTGCCGCAATCAAGAAAATAAAAAAATTCTCTCGGATTTCTCCGAGAGAATTTTTATAAGCAATTACTTGCTTTCCTTGATTGCGGCCTGGGCAGCAGCCAGACGAGCGATGGGTACACGGAAGGGAGAGCAGGAAACATAGTCCAGGCCGATTCTGTGGCAGAACTCAACGGAGACAGGGTCACCGCCGTGCTCACCGCAGATACCGCAGTGGATCTTATTGTTTACGGGCTTGCCCAGCTTAATAGCCATCTCCATCAGCTTACCGACACCGGTCTGATCCAGCTTTGCGAAGGGATCGTTCTCGAAGATCTTACGATCATAGTAAGCATCCAGGAACTTACCTGCGTCGTCACGGCTGAAGCCGTAGGTCATCTGGGTCAGGTCGTTGGTACCGAAGCAGAAGAAGTCTGCTTCCTTGGCGATCTCGTCAGCAGTCAAGCAAGCACGGGGGATCTCCATCATGGTACCGACTTCATAAGCGATCTTCACGTCAGCAGCGGCGATCTCAGCGTCAGCGGTAGCCACAACGATATCCTTCACATACTTCAGCTCCTTAGCGTCGCCGGGCAGGGGGATCATGATCTCGGGCTTCACGGTCCAGTCAGCATGAGCCTTCTGAACGTTGATAGCAGCACGGATCACGGCCTTGGTCTGCATCTTGGCGATTTCGGGATAGGTGACAGCCAGACGGCAGCCACGGTGACCCATCATGGGGTTGAACTCATGCAGGGAGGAGATCAGAGCCTTGATATCCTCAACAGTCTTGCCCTGAGCCTTGGCCAGAGCAGCGATATCAGCTTCCTCGGTGGGAACGAACTCGTGGAGAGGGGGATCCAGGAAACGGATGGTTACGGGGTTGCCTTCCAGAGCCTCGTAC
>JAZQAQ010000240.1:0-3118 GCA_045545255.1 Eubacteriales bacterium
GTCACCCTTCAAAAAATGGAAGCAGAAGGATTAGTCACCCGTAACGCCGACCCCGATGACCAGCGCGCCATTCGGGTGCATCTGACGGAAGCGGGAAAGGCTGCTCACCGCAAGGTGGTGGAGGCGATCCAAGAGACCGAGCGGGAGATGCTGGAGGGCGTCTCTGAAGAGGAAATCCAAGCCATCCGCGTCACTTTGGAAAAAATGTACGCAAACCTTGCAGAGGAGAAGGAAGAAAAAGAATGAAATTGCTGAAATATCTCAAACCCTATTGGCTTTGGGTCATCCTCTCTCCCCTCACGATGATCGGAGAGGTGCTGGCAGATCTCTGGCAGCCCAAGCTGATGGAGACCCTTGTTAATCAAGGCGTTTTGCAAAACGATCAGGAGCTGCTTCTGGCGGTAGGTCTGCGGATGCTGCTGGTAGTCCTGCTGGGCGGTCTTTCCGGATCCGCCTGCTCGGTCTTTGCCAGCCTCGCATCCCAGAATTTTGCCTGCGATCTGCGTAAGGATGTCTTTAAAAGCGCGATGTCGCTCTCCTTTCAGCAGACCGATAAATTCACCACCGGCTCGCTGATCACCCGATTGACCAACGATATTACCCAGATGCAGCACTTTGTGGAGCAATGCATCCGAATGTTCGTCCGCAGCGGATTTATGTTTGTGGGCGGTATCATTATGATGCTGACGCTGGAATCCCGCTTCGGACTGATTCTCCTCTGCTCTCTGCCCTTGCAATTGATTTTGATGGCATTAGTGCTCAAGGCCGCCAATCCGCTTTACGCCAAGGTGCAAAAGCGGCTGGATACCGTCAATAACGTGATGCAGGAAAATGTAAACGGCGCAAGGATGGTCAAGGCTTATGTGCAGGAGGAGCGAGAAACCCGCCGTTTCAACGACGCCAACGAAGCCCTTACCGAAACCAATCTGAAGGTCGCCTTCATCATTGCCCGACTCTCTCCCATCCTTTCGGTGATTATGAACTGCTCTGTTGTGGCAATCATTTACTTGGGCGGGATGCAGACCATCGCAGGTGCGATGGAAGTGGGCACCATTATGGCAGCCATCGACTATAATACCCGCGTCCTCCATTCGGTGATGATGGTGAGTATGATGTTCCAATCCATCGCCCGCGGTCGCGCCAGCGGCAAGCGGCTGACCGAAGTGCTAGAAACAGCTCCCGTCATCAAAAGCGGAGAGTTTGCGCCGGAGAAACTGGGGGATATCACCTTTGACCGCGTGGCATTTCACTATCCCGGCTTCCCCGGCAGACCGGTACTGAAGGATCTCTCCCTCACCGTCAAGCCCGGTGAGAATTTGGCGATTTTAGGTGCGACCGGATCGGGTAAATCCTCCCTTATCCATCTCATCACCCGCTTTTACGATACCACCGAGGGTGAGATCACCATCGGCGGCGTATCCATTCGTGATTTTAAATTAGAAGCGTTACGGGATCGGATCGCTGTGGTACTGCAAAAAAGCGAGATCTTCAGCGGTACGGTGGCGGAAAACATCCGCTGGGGCAAACCGGACGCCACCGACCAAGAGATCGCTCGGGCGGCAGAAATCGCCCAGGCGGCGGAATTTATCGAAAAAATGCCGGAGGGCTACGATACGGTCATTGCCGAAAAGGGTGCCTCCCTTTCCGGCGGTCAGAAGCAGCGTCTTTCCATCGCCCGCGCGTTGGTACGGCGTCCCGAGCTTCTGATCTTTGACGACAGCACCTCTGCACTGGATCTTTCCACCGAGAGCAAGCTGCGGCAGGCCATTCGCAAAGAGATGCAGGGTACCACCCTCATCACCGTCGCCCAGCGGATCGCCAGCGTCAAAGACTGCGACCACATTGCGGTATTGGAGGACGGCACTTTAGCCGCCATCGGTACCCACGACGAGCTTTTGGCGACCAGCACCGTCTATCGGGAGATCTATCGTTCCCAGACCAAGGAAGGAGAGATGACCAATGGCTGAACCTAAAAATAATCCTCCCATCAATCCTATGCGTCCCGGCGGTGGGCGTCGAGGTCCCATTATGGAGGTGCAAAAGCCCAAGGATATGAAGGGCACCCTCAAGCGGCTGATCAGCTATATCGGACGCAACCGCCGCACCTTCTTCACCTTGCTGGCCGTCACCCTGACGATCACAGGTGCCAACCTTTTAGCTCCTGCCCTCCAGCAAAGAGCCATCGACGCTGTGGAGAGCGGATTGCAGACCAAGCTATTGCTGATGCTGCTCTTTATGGTCCTTTCCTATCTGGCAAACAGCGCGCTCACCTATCTGCAGGGCATCTTCTCCGCCAAGTTGGCGCAGGGAACGGTCCGCACGATGCGTAAAGATCTTTTCGCCCATCTGGTGCACCTGCCCATCCGCTATACCGACACCCATAATCACGGCGACATTATGAGCAGAATGACCAATGACGTGGAGAACATCTCCAATTCCGTCTCCAGTTCCATTTCTTCTCTCTGTTCCGGTATTCTGATGGTAACGGGCTGCTTCATCATTATGCTCTGCTACTCCCCGATGCTGACCTTGGTCAGTATGGTGACCATCGTTCTTACCCTCTTTGCATCCACCTTTATCACCAAGTTTATGCGAAAATTCTTTGTTCGCCAGCAAAAGATTCTGGGCGTTGTAAACGGGCATGTGGAAGAGATGGTATCGGGCTACCGTACCGTCGTTGCCTATAACCGTCAAAATCGGGCGATCGCCGATTTCAATGAGACCAGCGACAGACTCAAAAAAACCGCCATCTATGCCAATATTTTCGGTGGCTTTATGGGTCCTGTGATGAACTTCATTTCCAACGTGGGTTTCTTGCTGATTGCCATCGTGGGCGGTTATCTCGCCAGCCTTTCCACCGACCACCTCTTGCACATCTCGGTGGGTACCATTCAAGCGTTTATCCTCTATTCCAAGCAATTCTCCCGTCCCATCAACGAGATCGCCCATCAATACGCCGCCATTCAGACCGCCATTGCAGGTGCAGAGCGGATCTTCGACGTGATGGACAGTCCTTTGGAGGACGCAGGCGGCGATGCCGCGTTTGACCCGCGGGCAGTACAGGGTGCGCTTTCCTTTAAGGACGTGTATTTCTCCTATGTGCCCGAAAAGCCTGTAT
>JAZQAQ010000241.1:0-4141 GCA_045545255.1 Eubacteriales bacterium
GATCCCGAATCTCAAAGATCTTGGCTTCCGCCATATCCAAAATTTCCTGCACGTCGTCGCTGCCGGAATAGCAAGCGTCGGTGATCTCATCGCAGATGCTGATGAGACGGCGCAGATTAGCCTTTTCTACTACGATCTTGGCATACGCCGCCACATTCTTGGTACTGGGAACAGCCGCAGCCATATCATAAAGCAGCTGCTTGGCTTCTTCCTCTTCGTAGATTCCCGCAGCCACCACCTGATTCAGCACCGTCACGAAATCGATCTTGGCGCTGGTCATATACATTTCCAGAATCTCACTATAGACCCGACCGTATTTTTCTACATAGAAGTGCTCGGGGCGCAGAATCGCCGCCAGATCCTCCATACATTGGAAATCCACGATCAAAGAGCCGATGATACTCTGCTCTGCCTCTAAGCTATGAGGCATTCGTTTCAAATCTTCAAATTCCACGGAGTTTATTCTCCTTCAAAAATTTTAGTCTTCTTTCTCCACAGAGACATTGATCTTGGCAGAGATGCCGGTATAAAGCTTGACGGTGCAGGCATAGGTGCCGAAATTCTTAATGGTATCCACCACCAGCTTTTTCTTATCCACGGCGATGCCGCTTTCCTTTTCGATAAGAGCCGCGATCTCCTTGGTGGTAATGGCACCGAAGAGCTTACCGCTGTCGCCCCCCTTTGCCTTAAGGACGAAGGTCTTGCCGTCCAGTTTGGTTTTATTTTCCTGCGCCGCAGCGGTATCCACGTCGATTTTATGCTGGGCGGCGGCAGCCTTGCCGGCAAAGTCATTCTGCACCTGCGCATTGACGGGGGACGCCAATCCTCTTGCAATCAG
The DNA here is from genome assembly GCA_045545255.1 of Eubacteriales bacterium. GTDB lineage: Bacteria > Bacillota > Clostridia > Oscillospirales > QAKW01 > QAKW01. The sequence goes on from JAZQAQ010000241.1 coordinate 839, forward strand.
GAAATTCCGTCCGTATCCGTCGGAAACGTTGATGGTATCTCCCTTCTTGCCCTGCCCTTTCACATCGGCCAATAAAATTACTTTCATTTCTTTTGTTCTCCTTCCTTTTCCTCCTGCAGGATCAACTCGATCAAGCGGGTTTTAACCTCCTGCAGATCCATATCACTGATCTGGGCGCCTGCGGAGGCGCGGTGTCCGCCGCCTCCCATCTGCTCCAGAATGGTTTGCACGTTATATGTCGCATCGCACCGCCCGGAGATATGCACCTGCTCTCCCGCACGGAAGACCACGAATGCACCGGTGATCTCCGCCACATTCAAAAGCTCGTCTGCCGCCTTTGCGGCGATGACCTTAATACCGTCGAAGGGTTCGCCCTCCCAGCAGGCCACTGCAATGCTCTCGGTGACCATCTCTGCGCAGGAGATGACCTCCATCTGCTTGCGATAAGACGCAAGGTCGTTTTTAAAGAATCCGCGGATCTCCTGGGGGTCCGCTCCTGCCTTACGGAGTGCTGCCGCCGCCTCAAAGGTACGGGAACCCGTCCGCTCGGTAAAGTTTTTGGTATCCAGAATAATGCCTGCCAGCAATACCTGCGCTTCGATCTTATTCAATTTGCAGTTTCTGATGTTTTCCGTCAGCTCGGTAACCATCTCACTGCTGGAGGAAGCATTGGGTTCGTGGAAGGATACCACCGTATCGGTGATGACGCCTTCCACCGCGCGCCGATGATGGTCGATGACCACCACATTGCGGAACATTTTCAAGATCTTTTCGCTTTCGATATAATCCAGATCGTGGGTATCCACCACCACCAGAAGTGCATTTTCCGCCATAGGACGGGTCATACGGGAGATCTCCAAAAAGTGCTTTTCGTATTCCGTCTCCATCAACATATCCAGCATATCCTGGCAGAGGTTTTCCTGCGCGTTATAAAGAATATACGGCTTTTTGCCCAGAGTGCTTACGATCTTTGCCACGCCCACCGAGCCGCCGATACAGTCCAGATCCGCAAATTTATGACCCATAATATAGACCGTCTCTGCCCGCTCGATCTGCGTCTTCAATGCGTCTGCCACCAGCCGCACCTTGACCCGCTTACGGCGGTTGCCGCTTTCGGAATTCCCGCCGAAAAATTCATAGCGTTCCTTATTGGAATTGGTGACCGCAGCCTGATCGCCGCCTCGGGAAAGCGCGAGATCCAAAGCGCTGCGGGCAGCCTCGTCGGTCTGCAGAACATCTCCGTCGCCGATACCCACGCCGATGGAAAGGGTGGCGTGGAGCACGCCCTCGATACGGATATCCTTGATCTCCTTGAGGATGCGGAATTTACTTTCGCGCAGGGTATCCAGATGCCGCCGTTCAAAGAGGATCATATATTTATCCGTCTCCGGCTTCATCATCAGGCCGCCCAGCATCTTTGCCATCTGCCGCACCCGCACATCCACGCGGTTGACGAAGGTGGTTTTTTGCAGAGAGGTCACATTCTCCGGAATCTCATCATAAGAGTCCAGCAGCAGATACGCCACGCAAAGGGTATCCCCTTTCAGCTTATGGATCTGCTCGTGGAGGGTATGGTTATCCATCCAGTAGACGGCGTAGAAATGATCCTTGCCCTCCTCGCCCTGACTGAGAATATAAACCGTATATTTCTTATCAGCAAAGGTGATATCGTATTTGCCGCTCTGATGCTTTTTCACATTCTCAAAAGAGATGTTCTTATTGATCGCCTTGACCTTCTGCCCGAAGATCTCGTGGATATTACCGTCGTGGAGCACCTGATGAAACAGCTCGTTATACCAGATGATCTCCCCGCGGTCATTGAGCAGGGTGATGGGCATCGGGAAATTGGTGAGATTTTCCCGTGCCGCTTCGTCAAGATACGAAGTGATATTTTGCAGATAACCGTAAATATGCCGATTGCGCTTATTGATGTTAAAGAGACTGAAGGCGATAAACACAGCGGTCAGTATCAGCTCCGCCAAGCCCCACCAAGGCTGCATCACCATCGTCACAAACGAAAAGAGCAGCAACGCTACATAGAGGATGATCTCCAGACGAGATAAATGAATTTTAATGGATTTCACCGTTAAAAGCCTCCTTTAGGAAGGATTTATGAGGGTTTTTTAAGATTATTCTTGGGAAGGGTTGCGATCCACCAGCCCACATACATCAGGATGGTATAGGCAGTCAGCAGAGCGCCGCCCGCCGAGCAGTACGAAAGCACCAGCAGCAGTCCGATCAGGAGCACCTGCGCCGCAGGATGCCAATCTCGCTTACGGAAAAACTGCAAGAGACGATGAAGCGCGGTAAACACAAAGAAAAATCCAAAGAGATTCAATACTGCCAGCATCGTCCGAAAATGAACGCCATCCATCAGCTGCACCATCACATAAAGACCCATAAAGAGCCAGCTGATCCCTCTGCCGGGGATCAGAGTCGCCCAGCTGCCCAGCCATCTTGCAGAAGGGGGAACCGAGCGATCCGCCGCAAAGACTGCCAAAAAGTAGAGTCCAAACAAAGCAAAGGCGATCATCGTCACGAAATAAAAGCCCATTTCGAAGGATTGACTCTTCATAAGGGTGAACATCTCACCAAGCTGCTCGGGAAGCTGCTCGCCGTAGATCTGCCCGTAAAGCACCTCCATCTGATCCACCATAACGCCGTAGCGTTCAGCGAACCGCAGCGTGACGGAGGAGAGTGCCCAGCTACCGAAATGCAGCTTAGCATAGAGGAGCGTACCACCCAGCCAAAAGGCACCCGCCAGCGGCAATGCCCGCTCGGTCAGAGGACGGATTCTTTTGCAATAGGGCCAGAAAAGCGTCACCGCCAGCGGAGTCCCGCAGCAAAATGCCCAGGCAAGAATTGCGGTCGCCGCATCGTTTGCGGCATAAGCGAGCACCGGAAATGCTGCCGCCATCGCCAGCCAAGCGGGCAGGCTTCCTACCCGTCTATAGGCGGAAAGGAGCAGCGCAGGGATGGCGATCATCGCCGAAAAGAGTGCCATCCCAAAGGCGGCACTGAATCCGTCGATCCGATAGACCGAGCCGCTATAGGACAAAATCAAAAGTGCACCGATCAGCCCCAGCCAACCTTTTACACGTTCTTTATTCATTTCTTTTCGTTTTCCTTCGCCATAATGGCATTGACCCGACGCTCGTGACGACCGCCTGCTTCAAACTCTGCGGAGAAGTATTCCTCCACGATCTTCAGACCCAGCTCGATGCCCAAGACACGGGCACCCATACAGAGAATATTACTGTTATTATGAACCACCGTCATTTTGGCGGAATAGCAATCGCCGCA
>JAZQAQ010000242.1:0-8258 GCA_045545255.1 Eubacteriales bacterium
AATTCTACCTCGGCATAAAGGCCGCGATGGTCAGAGACCCAGCCGCCCAGATGCTCTTCGTTGAGCACTTTATAGGTCAAAGGCTTCATCTTGGCGGGCGTATAGAAAATATAGTCCTTGATCGGGTTGTAATAATGATCATCAGGTCTGGTATTATAACCATTATTCGTATAAGAGGGATCGAAGCCCAGATCCACATTGATATCCTTATATCTGCCGCTTTCATTAAGGATTTTGCAGCATTCACTATCGGGCGGGACATTGAAGTCGCCGGTAAGAAATGCACCGTACTCGGAGAAGGCGCCCCGCTCACCCATCCAGTCCAGAATCAACTCCGCACTGCGGGCTGCGCAGTTACCGCCCTGCAAATGGGTATTAACGAAGATAAACTCTTCCCCGCTCTCTTTTTCCTTGAGCCGCACCCAGTTGCAGATGCGGTAATGCTTTGCGTTCCAGCCCTTGGAGGAGACCTCCGGAGTTTCGGAAAGCCAGAAGTGACCTTCGCGTTTGAGGATAAACTTATCCCGTTTCCAGAGGATCGGTGTCGCCTCCCGACTAAACTCATTGCGATAAAGATACCGCATTCTATAGTCATTATGAAAACGTTCTTCCAGCTCATCGATCCAAGCGCGGCTTGCTTCTTGCAGGCCGATGACGACGGGATCATACTTGCGGATGACTGCCTCCAAGCGGGGCGCGCGGTGATCGATGTCGTTGTTGCTACCGGTGACCTTATTGATGCCGTCGTTGGCGCAACGGATGTTATAGTCTAAAATTTTCAGTTTACTGCCCATGAATTATTCCTCCTCGGTCAGTTCCACCTCGGCATACAGGCCGCGGTGATCAGAAATGTAGCCGTCGAGGTGCTTTTCATTCAGCACCTTGTAGGCCAGAGCCTTCATTTTGAAGGGGGTGTAGAACACGTAGTCGATGATAATATTGCTGTCCTCCCGCTCATTGTAGCCGTTGCCCGTGGTGGAGGGGTCAAAGCCCAAAGCCGCATTGATATCGCGGAACTTTCCGCTCTCATTGAGGATACGATAGCAATCACTCTTGAACCGCTCGCCGTAGGGAGCGGCGTTGAAGTCGCCAGTCAGCAGGGCGGGATATTGGGTGAAGGCACCCCGCTCCTCCATTCGACTCATTATCAGCCGCGCGCTATGCGCAGAAGCAACTCCGCCGCCCATATGGGTATTGATAAAGAGGAACTCCTCCCCCGTCTCATTGACCTTCAAACGGACGAAATTACAGATGCGGTAATGCTTGGTTCCGAAGCTCTTTGTGGAGACCTCCGGCATATCGGAAAGCCAGAAATGTCCCTCCCGCACCAAAGTAAACTTATCCCGTTTCCAAAGGATAGGGGTAGCTTCGCGGCTATTTTCGTTGCGGAAGAGATACCGCATTTTATAAGTATCGTAAAGATGATCATCCAGATAGTTGATCCAAAGGGTGGTCGCTTCCTGCAGACCGATGACATCGGGATCGTATTTACGGATCACCGCCTCCAAGCGGGGCGCACGGTCAGCGATCATTTTGTTTTCACCGTCATTGGCACAGCGGATATTATAGTCCAGTACTTTAATTTTAATTCCCATTGTTATTTCTTTCCTTTCAGTTCCACTTCGGCATAAAGCCCCCGATGATCGGAGACCCAGCCGCCCAGATGCTCTTCGTTGATAACCTTATAGGTCAAAGGCTTCATCCCATCCGGGGTATAAAATACATAATCAATAATCGAATTGAGACCGCCTGCGGTATTATAGCCATTGACGGTGGAGGTGGGATCAAAGCCAAGGTCCGCATTGATATCGCGGAACTTCCCGCTCTCATTAAGGATACGATAGCAATCGCTCTTTGCCCACTCACCGAATGCCGATGCATTGAAATCCCCCGTCAGCAGAGCGGGAAACTCGGTGAATGCGCCTTGCTCATTCTTTGAAACCTCTTATCTCAGCGTAGCCTCTACATAAAGACCTTTATGGTCCGAGATAAAACCGCCAAGATAGTTCTTGTGCAACACCTCATAATGGGTAGGAATAACATTATCGGGAGAGCACATTACATAGTCGATGATATGGGTTCCGCCGCCAACCGCTGTATATCCGCCGTTGGTATAGGTGGGATCAAAGCCCAGATAATCATTAACATCGACAAAATTAGTAACAAATTCCGTATAACCGGGGGTCCATGGCTCCACGTTAAAGTCACCGGACACAAAAACGGGATATTCGGAGAAGCCTTTTCGCTCTGTTGCGTGCTTATAGATCAGCTTTGCACTGCCGATAGAAGCAGCATCAGAGCCGGTCAAATGGGTGCAATAATAAAGGAAAATCTTTCCGGTTGCCTTGACCTTCAGTTTTGCCCAAGTACAGCCGCGATAATGCTTGCCGCCCCAACCGATGGAGGAGACATCCGGAGTCTCGGAAAGCCAGAAATAGCCGTCATCCAGCAATTCAAATTTATTATAATCGAAAAGCAACGGCTGCGCTTCAAGGCTGGTCTCTGCACGGTATTTATAAAGCATCTTATACTTGGAACCGACGATATTCTTTTCCAAATAAGTGATCCAAGGAACGGACGCCTCGGAAAGAGCAAGGATATCTGCATCCAGTTCCTCCACCAGCATCTTAAAACGGGGAGCACGGTCAGCAATATTGTTCCCGTTGCCATCGTTGGCACAACGAATGTTATAAGCTATGATCTTCAGTTTATTTTCGGAATCGGTATTTGCAAGAGGATCATCTGCGGGAGTATCCCCCTCCCCGCTCTCCTGATCATCGGAAGGCTTCTCCTGCTGATCATCGGAGGGCTGCTCCTGACCACCGGACTGCTCGGAGTCGGTCGGCGTATCCGGCTTTTGCTCTCCAGAAGGCTTTTGCTGCTCGGAAGGTTTCTGCTCTTCGGAGGGGTTTTGCTCTTCGGAAGGCTTTTGCTCTTCAGAGGGATTCTGTTCTTCGGAGGGTTGATCTACATCATTATTCTCCTGCTGATCGTCACGATCGACCACCAAATCTCCCGCAAAAGCGTTCTGTTCTTCGGCAGGATTGCTTTTACACCCGCAAACCAAGGTCAGCAGCATAAATACAATCACCAGACTTGCAATGATTCTTTTTGCTTTCATCTTTTTTCTCCTAAAAAATATTTTTTTAAAATTATAACATATAATTAAGAATTTTGCAACAAAATAATTTGATTCACTAAAAGGTTTACAGCAAATTGTCAAAATTAAATTTCTTGACATTTAGCCAAAATTTCAGTATAATAAAGCCAAATTGAGAATGACTCTCAAATTGGAGGTGAGGAGATGTCCGGTTATCATACCAAAGCACGCAAGCAACTGCTGAATTTTCTTGCTGAAAACCCAGACGAAAACTATACAGCCGAAGAGCTTGCCGCCGCTTTGGAAAAAATCCACGGGGAAGATGCACCCGGAAAAAGCACTGTATACCGATTGGTCAGCAAGCTGGCGCAGGAGGAGCAGATCCGCCGCTTTGAACCGGATGGCAACCATCGGTCTTATTATCAGATTGCCGGATGCAATTGCCACGATCATTTGCATCTCAAATGTACCGATTGCGGGAAGCTCATTCATATGAAGGAAAGCGCGTCGGCGCAGCTGCTGAAAGAAATTCTTTTGACCAGCGGCTTTTCGGTAAACGAGCACCAAACCGTCCTCTTTGGCAGGTGCGATCAATGCAAAATGTAAAAGGAGCGTAAAAATGAAACGAATTATAGCATTACTCTTATTAGTTCTGATGCTGGTCAGCGCAGCAAGCTGCGGCAATCCCGCTGCAAAAAGCGATAAGATCCAGATCATCTGCACTGTTTTTCCCCAATACGATTGGGTGCGCAACATCGTGGGAGAAGATAATAAAAACGTGGAACTGACACTTTTGATGGATAACGGTGCCGATCTTCATAACTATCAAGCAAGCGTCACCGATCTTTTGGCGATCTCCGCCTGTGACCTCTTTGTATATATCGGGGGTGAATCGGATGAATGGGCAGAGGATGCGCTGGAAAATCCGTCCAACCCCAAACGCAAAACGCTCGCTCTTCTGGAGACGATTGAACCGATGAAAGCAGAGGATGACCACGACCACGACCACGATCACGACCACGATGACGACATACACGACGATGATATCCACGAAGATGAATACGACGAGCATCTCTGGCTCTCCTTAAAAAATGCCGATCGGGCTGTGCAAAAGCTAACCGATTTAATGGTAGAAATCGACCCCGATCACGCAGAGGATTATCGTACCAATGCATCCGACTATCTGACCAAGCTGCGAGATCTTGAAAAGCAGTATCAGCAGTGCGTGGATACAGCCGCCCGCAAAACCATCCTCTTTGCCGACCGATTCCCCTTCCGCTATCTGGCACGGGACTACGGCCTTGAGCATCACGCCGCTTTTTCCGGCTGCTCCGCCGAAACCGAAGCAAGCTTTGCCACCCTTACCCATCTGACCGAAACGGTAGATCAGCTGGACCTGCCGGTGGTAATGGTCATCGAGACCTCCGATCAATCCATTGCCCGCACCGTCATCAGCAATACCAAAGACAAAGATCAGGAAATCGTTGTGGTGGATTCCATCCAGTCGGTGACCCAAAAACGCATCGACGACGGAGAAACCTATCTCAAAATTATGGAGAAAAATCTGACCGCATTAAACAAAGCATTACATTAAGGAGACATAAAAATGCCCCAATTAACTTGCAATAATCTCGCTCTCGGCTACGACGGAAGGGTCATTGCCGATGGGATCAACTTCGAGGTGTGTAAAGGAGATTACCTTTGCATCGTAGGAGAAAACGGATCGGGTAAAAGCACCTTGGTCAAAACCCTGCTGCACCTAAAAAAGCCCCTTTCCGGCACCATTTCCTTTGGAGAAAAGCTGACGCAGAATATGATCGGCTATCTTCCCCAGCAGACCGTTGTACAGCGGGATTTCCCCGCATCGGTCAAGGAGATCGTACTTTCCGGATGCCTTAACCGCGGCGGATTTCGCCCCTTTTACACCGCGGCTGAAAAGCGACTTGCTGCAGAGACGATGGAAAAGATGGGTATCACTCATCTTGCCGGTCGCTGCTATCGGGAGCTTTCCGGCGGTCAACAGCAACGGGTATTGCTGGCGCGCGCCCTTTGCGCTACCCGTGAGATCCTGCTGCTGGATGAGCCTGTGGCGGGACTGGACCCCAAGGTAACCAAAGAGATGTATGAACTGATCGATCGACTCAATAAAGAGGATGGTATCACCGTCATTATGGTCTCCCACGATGTCACTGCCGCCATCCGCTACGCAAGCCACATTCTTCACGTCAGCCGTACCCCTCTCTTTTTCGGCACAAAGGACGAATATCTGCAAACGCCCGCAGGCAAGGCATTTGCATCTATGGGAGGTGAGCAGGAATGATCAATCAAATCTTAACTTATTTTTCTTTTCCGTTTGTACAGTATGCTTTAATTGTCGGCGTACTCATCGCCCTCTGCTCTTCCCTTTTGGGCGTCACTTTAGTACTAAAACGTTTTTCTTTTATCGGAGACGGTCTTTCCCACGTGGCGTTCGGCGCTCTGGCCATCGCAATGGTCTTGAAGCTCACCAATAATATGCTTTTAGTACTGCCCATCACGGTACTGACCGCCATCCTGCTGCTTCGCAGCGGACAGAATGCCAAGATCAAAGGGGACGCGTCCCTTGCTATGATCTCGGTGGGCTCTCTGGCACTCGGATATCTTATTATCAATAAATTCGCCAAGTCTGCCAATATCTCCGGCGATGTGTGCAGCACGCTCTTCGGCTCCACCTCCATTCTGACCCTCAAGCCCGCCGATGTGTGGCTTTGCGGCGGAATGTCCATACTGGTCATTATTCTTTTCCTACTCTTCTATCGGCAGATCTTCGCCGTCACCTTCGACGAAACCTTTGCTACCGCTACGGGTGTCAAAGCGGATCTCTATAATCTTTTGATTGCAGTTATTACCGCGCTGGTTATCGTCGTGGCGATGAATCTGGTCGGCTCATTGCTGATCTCTGCACTTGTGATCTTCCCCGCCCTCTCTGCAATGCGGGTCTTTAAAAACTTCAAGGCGGTCATCCTTTGCTCCGCCATCATCTCTACGCTGGCCGCCTTTATCGGCATCGTACTCTCCATTCTTATCGAGGGTACACCCGTAGGCTCCGCCATCGTGACGGTGAATATCATCGTATTTTTCATCTTTACTCTCATCGGAAAATTAGGAGGTAAAAAGGTATGAAAAAAATCCTTGCTGTAATTATGATCTTGATTTCATTGCTTTCCGCAGCAAGCTGCGGCGGAGGCGGAGCTTACGAGTTGGTCCTCGTACCCGACGACGGCATCAGCCCCACCGCAATCTATGCAATGGCCGTCAATATCGCCCAAGATCCCAAAAGCTTCGCCGGAAAAACAGTGCAAGCAGAAGGCGTCATCAGCTACTCTTCAGACAGCAGCACCGGCTACTATCTCCGCATCACCGACGGAACCGCCTGCTGCAACATCGATCTGGATCTCAAGCTTGCCGACGGACTGAAGGCACCGGAGGATATGACCTATATCCGCATTACCGGCACTCTCGCCACCTTTAAAAACACTCAAGGGACAGATACCATCCGATTTGATGCAGATACTCTTTTAGACCAAGCCGAACTGGAAAAATTGTACGAAGAATAAAGAAAAATCGCCGCATACGCGGCGATTTTTTCTGTAAAAATGCTATATTTACAAGATATTGGATTTATGGTATAATATATCCATAATATTAAAGAAAGGGGACTATATATATGTCATTACCTATCATCACCATCGCACGCACCTATGGCTCCGGTGGCAGAATCATCGGCGAAAAGGTAGCTACACTTCTGGGCATCCCCTTCTATGACCGGAAGTTGATTCAGATCACAGCGGAAAAGAGCGGATTTCACGCTGCCGTTGTGGAGCAGATGCAGCATAAAAAACCTGCCAGCTTGCTCTATACCCTTTCCGGTGCCGGAATGGAATTTCCTCTGCAGGATCAAGTCTTTTTTGCTCAAGCAGAGGTCATTCGTGAGCTGGCGCAGGAAGGTCCCTGCGTTATCGTAGGCGGCTGTGCAGACAGCGTCCTCGAAGGCAAAGCCAAGCAGCTCAAAGTATTTATCCACGCCCCCTTGGAAGAGCGCGCCGCGCGCACCAAAGAGATCTACAAGGCGGAAGCAAAAGACTATAAGGACTATGTCAAAAAGATGGATAAAAAACGTAAATCCTACTACGATTATTTTGCCCATCGCACCTGGGGCAAGGCAGAAAACTATCACCTCTGCTTGGATAGCTCCATCGGTCTGGATATGGTTGCCGATCTCATTATGCGTACCGCAAGAGAGATGGCAGAGAAAGATTAATTATTTTTAAAAACAAAAGGGAGAATTTCCGATACGGAAATTCTCCCTTTTTCATCTTTTGGCGATCAGGCGAAGATAAAATTCCACTGTCTTGGCAATGGTCTCCAGCGGAATACGCTCGTCGTTTCCGTGGATGGTGCCCCGCTCTTCCTTGGAAAGTGCCATAGCAGAAAAACGATAGACACGATCGCAAAGATCCCGATAATGACGGGAATCGCTGCAGGCAAGCATCAGATAGGGCGAAACCAACGCGCCCTGCCAGGTGGCGGAAATAGCATCGCTCAACTGCTCCCATTCCAAACCGCTCGGCTCTGAAATAGGAGACGGATCGTTGCCGTTGATACACGAGATCTCGATCCGAGGATCATTCACCGTCTCGCGGACATAGTCCATCACAGAATCCACTGTTTCTCCCGGAATAATACGCAGGTTGGCGGTCATCTGTGCATAGGCGGGCATCACATTCAAACCCTTACTTCCTTGCATCGTGGTAAAGGCGCAAGAGGTACGCATCAAAGCATTCAGTTCTCCGCCCGACTTCTTACAAATCATATCCAATATCGGCATAAAGCACCAAAGGTTTGCAAAGATCATCCGATAAAGAAAGGTGGAATGGCGGCCGAGGAGGTTAAACATCTCTGCTGCAGGGCGTGTAAAGCGACGCCGGGCGGGATGGTTTTCCACCCGCGCACAAGCGGCAGACAAAATTCCGACAGCGGTATGGGGCGGAGGCGCAGAGGCGTGACCGCCGTTTCCGTTGACCTCCAGAGAGACGTTCAGCATCCCCTTCTCCGCAATGCCGACGACGGCACAGGGACGACTGACGCCGGGAAATACCTTTTCCACCACCGCGCCGCC
>JAZQAQ010000243.1:0-11481 GCA_045545255.1 Eubacteriales bacterium
GTCTCCTTCGCCAACGACATCAATACCACCGAAGGCGGTACCCACGAGACCGGCTTTAAGGCGGCAATGACCCGTGTCATCAATGATTACGCCCGTAAAAACGGATTTTTGAAGGAAAAGGACGGCGATCTCTCCGGCGAGGACGTACGGGAAGGCTTGACCGTCATCATCAGCGTCAAGGTGGAAGAGGCGCAGTTTGAGGGTCAGACCAAAACCAAGCTGGGCAATAGTGAGGTCCGCGGTCTGGTCAGCTCCATCATCACCGAGAAGCTCAATGAGTTCTTTGAGGAAAATCCCAAGATCGCCCGCGCTATTATCAGTAAGGCTGTGGATGCATCCCGCGCAAGAGAGGCCGCAAGAAAGGCAAGAGAAAGTGCCAGAAAGAGTGCACTTTCCACCTCCCTCTCCCTGCCCGGTAAGCTGGCAGACTGCCAGAGCAAGGATACCAAATATTCCGAAATTTATATCGTAGGGGGTGACTCTGCAGGCGGTTCTGCCAAGAGCGGCAGAGACCGTAAGTTTCAGGCGATCCTCTCCCTTTGGGGTAAGACTCTGAACGTAGAAAAGGCACGCTTGGACCGTGTTTATAATAATGATAAGCTGCAGCCCATCATTGCTTCTTTGGGAACCAATATCGGTGCAGACTTCAATATCGAAAAACTGCGCTACGGCAAAGTCATCATTATGGCGGATGCCGACGTGGACGGTGCTCATATCCGTACTCTGTTATTGACCTTCTTCTTCCGCTTTATGCGGCCCTTGGTGGAGGGTGGCTATATTTATACTGCCGTACCGCCCCTTTATAAGCTGGTCAAGGGTAAGGAGCCTCCCCGCTACGCCTATTCCGATGAGGAACGGGATCAGATCTCCGCAGAAATGCGGGCCGACGGCAAGGGCAAGGTGGAGATCAGCCGCCATAAGGGTCTTGGTGAAATGAACCCCGAAGAGCTTTGGGAGACCACCATGAATCCCGAGACCAGAACCCTGAAGCAGTTTACTTTAAGCGATGCCATCGCAGCAGACGAGACCTTCTCTCTCCTGATGGGTGAAAAGGTCGAGCCCCGAAAAGAATTTATCGAAAACAACGCCCAGTACGTTGTAAATCTTGACGTATAAGGAGGTGGACCGAAATGGCAAAGCAGGAAAATCATATTGATTTAAGCAGTTATGAAAATCAGGTCATCGTACCCGTTGATCTGGAAAAAGAGATGAAAAGCTCCTATCTGGATTACGCCATGTCCGTTATCGTCGGACGTGCGCTGCCCGATGTGCGGGACGGCTTGAAGCCGGTCCACCGCCGTATTCTCTACGCTATGTATGAGGATAATCTGACCAGCGATAAGCCCTTCCGTAAGGCCGCCACCTGCGTCGGTGACGTGCTGGGTCGGTATCATCCCCACGGCGACGCATCCGTGTACGATGCACTGGTGCGCTTGGCGCAGGACTTCTCCCTGCGCTATCCTCTGGTAGAGGGTCACGGTAACTTCGGTTCCATCGACGGTGACCCCGCCGCTGCCTACCGTTATACCGAGGCAAGAATGAGCAAGATCTCCAATGAGATGCTCAAGGATATTGAAAAAGAGACCATCGACTGGGATCCCAACTTCGATGAGACCCGTAAAGAGCCCCATGTCATGCCCGCCAGATTCCCCAATCTGCTGGTCAACGGCTCCTCCGGTATCGCCGTCGGTATGGCGACGGACGTACCGCCTCATAACCTCCGCGAGGTGGTGGACGGCGCCATTGCTCTTCTGGATAACCCCGAGATGGACGTGGACGAGCTGATGGAATACATCAAGGGTCCCGATTTCCCCACCGGTGCGATCATTATGGGTCGTTCCGGCATCCGCCACGCTTATCGTACCGGTCGCGGCAAGATCTATGTCCGCGCCCGTGCCGAGATCGAGGAATGGAAGGACGGTCGCTATAAGATCGTGGTTTCCGAGATCCCTTATATGGTACGCAAGGCCGCTCTGATCGAAAAGATCGCCGACGAGGTCAAGACCGACCGCATCTCCGGCATCTCCGATATCCGCGATGAGTCCGATAAGGACGGCTTGCGGTTCGTTGTGGAGCTGAAAAAGGAAGCCAATCCCCAGGTTATTCTGAACCAGCTTTATAAATTCACCGATATGCAGGCCACCTGCTCCATCATTATGCTGGCGCTGGTCAACGGCGTGCCCAAGGTATTGAACCTCAAGCAGATGCTGGAGGAATATCTCAAGCATCAAAAAGAGGTCATCCGCCGCCGTACCGCCTTTGAAATCAAAAAGGCAGAGGCAAGAGCCCATATTTTGGAGGGTCTCTTAAAGGCGATCGACCATATTGACGAGGTTATTTCCATCATCCGCAGCTCCAAGCACATCGCCGATGCCAAGGAGCGGCTGATGAACCGCTTTGATCTGGACGAGATCCAGGCGCAGGCCATCGTAGAGATGCGTCTCGGTCAGCTCTCCGGTCTGGAGCGTGAAAAGATCGAGAATGAATATAAGGAGCTTTCCGCAAAGATCGCCGATCTGAAGGATATCCTTGCTAATGAATGGCGGGTAGACGCCATTATCAAGGAGGATATGCAGGGGATCGCCCGTAAGTACGGTGATGACCGCCGTACCGAGATCGGGCACGGCGAGATCGGTCTGGAGGATGAGGATCTCATCCCCGTGGAGGACTGTATCTTCACGATGACCGAGGCAGGCTATATCAAGCGTCAGCTGGTGGGCACCTATAAAGCCCAGCATCGCGGCGGACGCGGTATCACCGGTATGAAGACCAAGGAAGAGGACGTGGTAAAGGATCTCTTTGCCGCCTCTACCCACGATACCATTTTGTTCTTCACGACGATGGGTCGGGTCTATCGGCTCAAGGGCTATGAAGTACCCGAAAGCTCCCGTACCGCCAAGGGCACCAACGTGGTCAACCTGCTGCCTTTGATGAGCGGCGAGCGGGTCAATGCAATGATCCGTGTGGAGAGCTTTGAGCAGGAGGGCTATCTGGTAATGGCCACCCGCAACGGTACGGTCAAAAAGACCCCCCTCTCCCATTTCTCCAATATCCGTAAGTCCGGCGTTATCGCCATTATTCTGGACGAGGGCGACGATCTGATGGATGTCTGCCTCACCACCGGCGAGGATCACGTCCTTCTGGCGACCCACGAGGGTAAAGCCATCCGCTTTGCGGAAGAGGACGTCCGCTCTATGGGCAGAGTCACCCGCGGTGTACGGGGTATCCGTATCGCCGAGGAGGACTATCTGGTGGGTATGGTCATCGAGCGGGAAGGCGCAGCCCTCCTGACCGTCACCGAAAACGGCTACGCCAAGCGTACCGCCACCGCCGAGTACCGTCTGCAGAGCAGAGGCGGTAAGGGTATCTCCAATTATAATATTACCGAAAAAACCGGTAAGATCGCCGCCATCCGTATGGTCGAGGAAGGGGAGGATCTGCTCCTTGTGACCAGCGGCGGCATCATTATGCGGACCCAGGTGGAGGAGATCTCTCTCTTGAGCCGTTCTACTCAGGGCGTGCGCGTGGTGCGTCTGGATGAGGGCGTCAAGGTCATTGATATCGCTACCGCCGTCCGCGAGGAAGAGCAAGAGACCGCAGAGGAAAATCCCGCCGAAGAATAAAGTAGTAGGCGGTTTAATGGCAAATGTCACAAATTGTGTAATATCAGCAACATAAAGTTCTGTCTAATTGACAAGGCATTTGTTATAATTTTATTATCTATCAATATCTTTTCACTAAGGGAGGACAAAGATATGGCAAGAAAAGCAACCCGGTTACTCAGCCTGCTTTTAGCTATGCTGATGATCGTGTCGATGGTATCCGTCGTCGCAATCGCAGACTATGCTTATGATGAAGCGGCTACCAACCAAACCTATTATAAAGCTATCGACTACGATAAGCTCGTAGGTAAAGAAAATGAGGGTACGCTTTTATATAAGTGGACCTACGTCGTTGACGACGATTGGAATTTTGCAAAGGGTGAGGAGCCCGAAGAGGTCTCCTTCTATTTCAGAGGTAAGACCATTACCGAGAAGTATAACCCCGCCCGCCATCTGACCGACGTTAAAAAGATGTATACCCAGGCAAAAGCAGACGGCGTTTCTCTGCCCTACTGCATCCTGACCCCCGGTAACTATACTGCGGGCATCAGCCTTACGGACAGCGTCATCCTGTTGGGTGCCAATGCGGGTATCAACCCCAATATTCCCCACGATGATCCTACAGCTGAATGGGAACTGAACCCCAACCGTTTCCTGCCCGATATGACCAGCACCAACTACGGCAACGAGACCCGTATCTGGGCAGGCGTTGACCTTTGCGAGACTCCCCGTGTCGCAGGAAATACCCTGAAGCTGTTCCAGATCGCCAGCTCCTCCAACGTATCCAGAACCTATGTTGTAGACGGTCTTTTGTTCCAGGGCTACGGCGCATCCTTCTACGATGCAAACGCAGGCTCCGGTACCCGTACTTACTACGTGCAGAACTGTATTATGAACGATAACTCTGCATACGACGTATCCCCCATCCGTCTTTGGGGTCGTGGTGCCAGCACCACCGTCAGTAAGCAGATGCACTTCAGCAATTCCTATGTTACCGGCAATAATGCAATGTACTTCTATTCCGGTCACGCCACCAAGCTCCATATCAACGGCGTTTCCTACCAGAATTCCACTCAAAGCTTCATTTATAACGTAATGACGATGCAGTGGATCGGTATGGATTTTGCAATGACCAACTGCCACCTTTGGAATAGTGAAAAGCTCGCTACCGAGAATCTGGCAACCTCTATGTACATTGTAAGATGTCCCTATACCTCCACCTCTTATGCAGAGGCAGGCACCAATTCGGAACCCTTCCATTATAATATTACAAACAATACGATCTGTAATATGACCGCTCTGAATAAGGACGGTACTCTGCGCAGTTCCACTACCCCCTTCCTCTTCTATATGGCAAGCTCCAATGAGATGATCAAGTTTGAGGATAATATTGTGACCACCACGATGGCAATGAAGGATGGGGAGAAATGCGTTCCCATTACCATCAACTATAATAAGCTGGCAGACGGTACCATCTCCCGTGCCAGCAACGAAAAGGTCAGCACCACCGCCACCGCAAACTATCATCTGGGTGCACACAATATTTCCATTAAGAACAACATTCTGACCAAGGGCTACTGGAGCCCCATCAATATCGGTACAAACACCTGCCCCGATACTCTGATCGAGTACGAAGGCAATCTCTATGCAGAGAAGTATGATGCCGAGAATCCGATGACCGGTACCGTCCTTGAGAATGACTCCAAGAATAACTACGATAAGTGGGTATGGCTGGAGTACGATCCCAAGGGTGCAAACGACGATGCATCCAAGAAGTCCAGCTATGTGAATGAGGGCGCAGTTCAGATCACTGCAACCGATCTGGTTGCCGATCCTGCCGATCCCCATAAGCTTTCTGTAGACGTTACCTCCGATACCGCAACGCTGGATCTCTCTATGATCTGCGATACCACCATCAACTCTGTGGATATCAGCAAGGCAGACGCCGCTTTCAATAAGGGCGATGCCGTCGCAATGACCGGCAATACCGTTGCTCTCTCCACCGAGGAGCGTCAGAACTATTATGTCCTCTCTGTTTATTCCGTTGATAAGAGAACTTCTGTAGACTATGAGCTGACAGTCAACCGTGCCATCAAGAGCGGTGCTGTACTGAGCGGTCTGGTAGACGAAGCTTCCAAGACCGAAGTGCAGGATAAGACCGTTGACTACTTCAACTATGAAGTAAACTACGCAGAAAAGACCTTTGATTTCACTTTGGATGTGCCCGAAGGCGCAACCGCAACCCTGACCGATGCAGCAGGTGCTACTGTTGAGCCCGTCGGTGCCAATACCTATTCCATTCCTCTGGATGAGGTTGCCAAGAAGTATGAGTACGATGTTGTTGTCACCAATACCGACGGCAGCGAGAAATTTGAGCTGAGCCTGCTCCGTAAGCTGAATGAGCGGACCGCTCTCACCAAAGTAACTCCCACCATCGGTACCGCGTCTCTGGCAGGTACTACCTGGACCTTGGCACTCAACAACGACGATATGGAAACTGCTTTCTCCGTTGAGCTTTCCGAGTTCGCTTCCGTCGAAATTCTGGATCCCGTCTATAATGCGCCCCTCAACGCAGTCAACGGCGTCTATACCCTGCGTAACATCGCAGTCGGCGCAAATGCTTATACCGCAAAGGTGAAGGCTCAAAACGGCGTGGATGAGCAGGAATGGACTTTGATCGTCAATCGTCCCGCTCGTACGGATGCAACGCTCTACAGCATTAATAACGCCAATCTGGAAGGCGGCGTTTATTACGCAAACACCACCGGTAACCGCTATATGGTCGGTGCCAACTATCCTGCCAGTGCAACGCTCGGTGTATATGCCGATGAAGCCTGCACCCGCAAGATCACCAATATGAATTTGACCTTGACCGCGCTGACCACCAATGTGTGGGTAAAGGTTACCGCTGAAGACGGCGTGACCAATACCGTAACCAAGCTGGTTATCAAGACCACCAGTCTTTCCACCGAGCCCGGCGTTGTGTATCAGCCGATGAATAACGATGGCGTGATCAGCGTCTCCGGTGCTGCCTTCAACGGGAATAAGATTACCGTTACCCTGCCCGACGACAGCAAGAAGTTCAACTTCGTTGCACTCGGTTTGAATGGTTACAGAGTTCGTATCTATGCCGATGATACTATGACCCTGCTGACCTCTGCAGAGCAGATCATCAATCTGGATGCAGGTACTACCAAGCTTTATGCGCAGGCACTCAAGGGCGGCGAGACCAAGGACTATGTCATCGAGATCATCGCCAAGCAGTTCTATACCTTTAAGGATAAGACCGCTGATTGGGCAAAGCCCTATGTTGAAGCAATGGGTACCTCCGGTATTGCCATTATGAAGGGCAACGATCTGGGTAAGTTCAACGGGGAAGACAAACTGACCCGTTACGAGATGGCTGTTATGATGGTTCGTATGCTGGGCATTGATAAGGACCTCTACTCCAAGCTCTCTCTGAACATTATGGATGCTGATCAGGTTCCCGCTTGGGCTGCTGATTATCTCAAGGTTGCCTATAGACTGGGTCTTGTGGGCGGCTATGCAGTGACCGATGCAGAAGAAGCAGTGGTCGGCTATGAGTTCAGAGGCGATAAGCAGGCTACCAGAGCAGAGTTGTTCCGTATCTTCACCAACGCTGTGACCGGCGATGTGGATGCCTACTACGAGAAGAATAAGACCGCTATTGATAAGAAGGTCAATAAGGCAAATCTTGCAGACGCCAAGGCAATTCCCGATTGGGCGATCTCCGCAGTCTATACTGCAGTTTATATGGATATCGTCAAGGGTAACGCCCAGAAGATGATCAATCCCGATGATCTGATCACCCGTAATGAGGTTGCAACCCTCTTGGCAAGATATCTTCTGAAAATGAAATAAGAATAATGGGGCTGTAAAAAACGCAAGTTTTTTACAGCCCCCTTTTTTTGAGAAAAAATATATATTATGGAGAGACATATCGTATATAACTTTTTTTATTTCGACATTTTCCTTGCATTGGTGCGAAAAATTTGGTATGATAAGGAAAGAGTTTTGTGGAATGAAAGGAACTGTTGAAAAATGAGATCGAAAGGGTTCATCTCTTTTTTGATGATGATCATACTGCTCTTGAGCGGTTGCGGAGTCAGACCCGATCAGCCGCTTCAGCCTGTCTATGATACCACCCCCGCCGCCATCGGTGCGCATCTTGCCATCTGCGGCAAGGAGCTGGGGATCTATGGCAATGAGAAGCAGGAATATGTGAAAGGCAGTGAGCTGGCAGAAGCCTTGGACGGCGATCTGGAGATTTATGAAGGTGTGGATGAGCATCAGGCTGTTATCACCGCCGGAATTACCACCTATTCCTTTACCACCTTTGAAGGAAAGCAGACCACCTCCTCCATCTACTATCTCAAAAACTGTCTCTACGACGGAAAGGATTGGTTCTGCCCCAAGGATGCCATCATTTCCTATCTGGAGCTGAAAGCCTTTGAGGACGAGGATCTGAATGTCACCTACTACGGCACCTATCCCGACGCGCAGGAGATCCCTGCAGGGGTGGAGGTACCGGTACTGATGTATCACGCGCTCAGCGATAACCCTTGGGGAATTCGCTCCCTCTTCCTCTCTCCGTCCGATATGGAGGAGCAGCTCAAGTACCTCACCGAGAATGGTTATACTCCCATTTGGTTTGAGGATCTTAAAAATGTAAAGCATTATGAAAAGCCCGTCATCCTCACCTTTGATGATGGCTACGACGATAGCTATACCGAGCTTTTCCCCCTCTTGAAAAAGTATAAGGTAAAGGCGTCTGTGATGATGATCACCGGCAGCATCGGCGATCATCACTATCTCAATGAGGCGCAGATCAAGGAAATGTCGGAAAGCGGACTGGTCTCTTTCCAGAGCCATACCGTCACCCATCGTCACCTCAACGCAGCCACCAAGGCGCAGCTGGAGAAGGAGCTGGTGGAGTCCAAGGAGACTCTGGCAAAGATTACCGGAAAGGTTCCCTTCGTCCTCTGCTATCCCAACGGACGCTATTCCGAGGAAGCCATCAAGATGGTGGGTGAGCACTATGAATTCGGTCTCTTAATGACCGGCGAGACCTATGTGACCGGTCAGGATCCCTTGATGATCTATCGGAAATATATTGAGAGGGATACCACTATCGAAGAATTTATCGAGATGGTCGGCGGAACGGTGGAAAAAGAATAAATAAAAAGAAAAATACGCCCCTTGAGGCACACTTCGTGGTGCCTCAAGGGAGCATTTTTTTAAAGAAAAAAGAAGAAAGAATAAATAAGAAAGTCGGTTGATTTTTGCCAAAAGCAAAAATCTTCTTTTTTTATTATTTATTATTTATTCTTTTGAAATAAGCCTCCGTCCCGCGGAAAACCTGACTTCCCATACTGATCAGCCCAATCAGATTGGGGACCGCCATCAAAGCGCAAAAAATGTCTGCAAGGCTCCATACTGCATCGGCGGTCATAAAACTGCCGCTGAAAAGGACAATAAGAAAGAGGGTGCGAAACCAACGCACGCATCCACCGCGGCAAGGGAAGAGATAGCGCAGACTTTGTTCGCCGTAAAAGCTCCAGCCGATGATAGAGGCAAAGCCGAAAAAGAAGAGGCAGACCATATATAAAAAGGAGATAAGCCCGTCGGGGAGGGGGAGCTGACGCAGGGCGTAGAGGGTAATGCCTGCGCCGTTGAGCTCCGGCATCCGCCAAGCCTCGGTCAGTACCACCGCATAGCCGGTCAGTGTACACATCACCACCGTATCCATAAAGGGACCCAGCATAGAGATGAGCCCTTGACGGACAGGACTGTCGGTTCGGGCAGTGGCGGCGGCGATGGGATCGGAGCCCATTCCCGCTTCGTTGGAAAAGATGCCCCGACCCAATCCAAAGCGCATCGCCTTTTGGAGGGTGATCCCCGCCGCCGCACCCAAGGCTGCCCGCGGTGCAAAGGCTGAATGGAGAATTAAGGCGGTGGCTTGCGGCAGCTTATCGAGGTTAAGAACCAGCAGCCAAAGGGTCAAAAAAACATAAAGAGCAGCCATAAAGGGTACCAGCAAGGTGGAAACCGAGGAGATGCGGCGAATTCCGCCCGCTAAAACCAGTCCCACTAAAAGGGTCACCAGCGATCCGCTGATCAATGCTGGCCAGGAAACCCCAAGCCCGCCCAATCGGAAGGCAATGCAGCCGCCCTCCGGCGTGAAAAAATCCTCCGCCGCCAGTACAATGCCGTTGATTTGAGAGGTGGTCCCCATACTGATGAGGCAGGTAATGACGCACGCTCCTGCAAAGATGCGTGCCAAAAGCGGGCGTTGCAGACCCAGCTCCAGATAGAGAAAGGGTCCGCCTAAAAAGCGTCCGTCCTTGCCCCGTCGGCGGTATTGAACGGCAAGATAGCCCTCCGCATACTTGGTCGCCATCCCGAAAAACGCCGCAAGCTGCATCCAAAAAAGTGCACCCGGTCCACCCGCGGTGATGGCGGTGGCAACGCCGATGATGTTGCCCGTCCCTAAGGTGGCGGCAAGGGAAGTGCAGAGCGCGCCAAAGCCCGAGACCTCTCCCTCTGCGTCGGGCTGCTTGGAAAGTGCCGCGTGAAACGCCCTCTTCAGTTTGGTCACAGAGAGCCAGCGTGTACCGATGGTGAGGTAAATACCCGTCCCTAAAATCAATGCCAGCATCCAGGGTCCCCAGAGTAATGATGCGATGGTTTCTAATAATTGCATAGCTTATCCTCTCAAAAAAAGAAAGGATGTGCATAATTAATGCACATCCTTTATACAAATTGTAATGATCAATAAGAATTATACAAAATGAATAACTATTTTTCCTTTTTAAATATACATTCCGCCGTTTGGGGCAAGGACCTGCCCGGTGATCTGCTCCTGCTCCGCCAAAAAGAGGATGCATTTCGCCACATCCAGTCCCGAGCAAAGCTTCCCCGTGGGGATCATATCCTTGAGGACGTCCCGATCTAAATCCTGCAGCATCTTGCTTTCCACGCAGCCCGGGGCAACGCAATTCACCGTGATACCGGAGGGTGCCACCTCCTTTGCCAGTGCCTTGGTAAAGCCGATCAATCCCGCTTTGGCGGCAGAATAGCTTACCTCGCAAGCACCGCCCGTCTGACCCCATACCGAGGAGATATTGATAATGGCTCCGCTTTTTGCCTTCAGCATCCGCGGTAAAAGGAGGTGGGTCAAAGCCATATGGGCGAAAAGATTGGTCTCCAGTACTTGGGCGATGGAGTCCTCTGTTTCGTCGGTAAAAGGTGCGTAGTGAGCATTGCCGAAATTATTGACTAAAAGATCCGGTGTCCCGCATTCCTCTGCCAGCCGCTGACGGTCCTCGCTTTGGGTCAGATCCCCCGAAAAAAGATGAACAACGCCGCCCAGCTTTTCCAGATCTTCTTTTAAATCAGCGGCGGCTTGATGGTTGGTGTGGTAGGCGAGGTAGACTTCCCAGCCCTGCCGAACGCCTAAATAAGCAGTCATACTGCCGATGGCACCGCTGCCGCCGGTGATCAGCATTTTCTTCATAAAATCACTTCCTTATATTCTATTTTAACTGAAATCAAAATAGAAGACAAGATTTAATTGAAAAAACCAAAAAAATCGTGTATATTAATAATAAATGAAGAAGCAATCCCCAATTCATTTGGGGAAGAACCGCAGAAATTGCGGAATTTACCCCAAATGAATTGGGGAAGAACCGTGCAAATTGAGGAATTTCCCCAAATGAATTGGGGAAGAACCGCGCAAATTGCGAAATTTACCCCAAATGAATTGGGGAAGCACCGCAGAAATTGCGGAATTACCCCAAATGAATTGGGGAAGAACCGCGCAAATTGCGGAATTTACCCCAAATGAATTGGGGAAGAA
>JAZQAQ010000244.1:0-8242 GCA_045545255.1 Eubacteriales bacterium
CATATGTTGAAAGCAAAACGAATCCCCGAGCTCTTCGGCAGTATGGTCTTTAACGATAAGACGATGAAGGAATATCTGCCCGAGGAGACCTATCTCGCCCTGAAAAAAACCATCGAAAACGGAAAAAGTCTGGATAAAACCATTGCCGGCACTGTTGCCACCGCTATGCGGGACTGGGCGATGGAGCGCGGTGCTACCCACTTTACCCATTGGTTCCAGCCTATGACCGGGGTCACTGCCGAAAAGCACGACAGCTTTATAACGCCGGATCATACCGGCGGCATTCTGATGGAGTTTTCCGCCAAGGAACTGATCAAGGGCGAATCGGATGCTTCCTCCTTCCCCAACGGCGGTCTGCGCGCCACCTTTGAGGCACGCGGCTACACCGCTTGGGATCCCACCGCTTACGCCTTTATCAAGGATGATACCCTTTGCATCCCCACCGTATTTTATTCCTACGGCGGAGAAGCGCTGGATAAAAAGACGCCCTTACTGCGTGCCGAGGAGGCGGTTACCCGCCAGGCACTGCGGATCGTCAAGCTCTTTGGCAACGAGGATGTGACCAAGACGATGACCACCGTAGGTCCGGAGCAGGAATACTTCCTCATCGATGAAGAAGTATTCCAAGCGAGAAAAGACTTGGTACTCTGCGGCAGAACCCTCTTTGGCTCCCGTCCGCCCAAAGGGCAGGAGATGGACGATCACTATTTCGGAACCCTCAAGCCCCGCGTTATGGCCTTTATGAAGGAGTTGGACGAGGAGCTTTGGAAGCTTGGTATTTATGCCAAGACGGAGCACAATGAAGGTGCACCCGCCCAGCACGAGCTGGCGCCCATCTACACCCGCACCAATCTCGCCACCGATCATAACCAGCTTACAATGGAGCTGATGAAAAAAATCGCATCAAAGCACGGGATGGCTTGCCTTTTGCACGAAAAACCCTTCAACGGAGTCAATGGCAGCGGCAAGCACAATAACTGGTCCATCTCCACCAATACCGGCATCAATCTTTTGGATCCCGGTGATTCCCCCAGCGAAAACACCCAGTTCCTGCTCTTCCTTACCGCAGTGATCAAAGCGGTGGACGAGCATCAGGATCTGCTTCGATTCTCTGTGGCATCCGCAGGAAATGACCATCGGTTGGGCGGCAATGAAGCGCCCCCAGCCATCATCTCCATATTCCTGGGAGACGAGCTCAACGCCATTTTGGATTCCATCGAAAGCGGAACGGTCTACGCCCCCGAAAACCAAGTGGAGATGAGAGGCGGCGTACATACTCTGCCCCGCTTCTCCCGTGATGCCACCGACCGCAACCGCACCTCCCCCTTTGCTTTCACGAATAATAAGTTTGAATTTCGTATGTGTGGCTCCTCTGCCTCCATTGCAGAGCCGAACATCATCCTTAATACTATTATTGCCGACATCCTGCAAGAATTTGCAGAGATTCTGGAATCTGCCGAGGATTTCAACACCACACTGCAAAATCTGATTCGCGATACCATCAAGCGGCATAAGCGCATCATCTTCAACGGTGACAACTATTCCGAGGAATGGGTCAAGGAGGCAGAACGCCGCGGGCTTTTGAATCTCCCCACAACGATGGATGTTCTCCCGCTTTTTGTACAGCAGAAAAACATCGAGCTCTTTACCCGCCACAAGGTCTTTACTGCTGAGGAGATGCACTCCCGCTATGAGATTATGGTAGATAACTACTGCAAGACCCTCAATATCGAGGCGCGCACCTTAAACTCTATGATCCGACGGGAGATCCTCCCCGCAGTCAGTCGTGAAGAGGATCGCCTTGCCCAGACGATCATCCATAAAAAAGCGGCGATCTCCTCGCTGGCTTGTACCTTTGAGGAAGAGCTGCTCAAAGAGCTTTCCAATCTCACTCAGGCACTATACGCCACCTGCACCGAGTTTGAAAAGAAAAGAAAATATGCCAAGACCATCGAGCCCTTCTATGATCGTGGTATTTACTATCGCAAGGAAATCTATACCGATATGGAAAAGCTGCGCAGCATCATTGATCAAATGGAGATCATTATTCCGGGCGAGGATTGGCCCTTCCCCACTTATTATGACCTGCTTTTCAGCGTTCATTAAAAATCAACAAGGAGACCGCTTGCGGTCTCCTTCAGCGTGTCAAAAACTCTATCTTTTATTTTTGACACGCTGGCAGACTCTCAAAAAATGTTCCCGAATTCGTCAAACCGGTCTCGTCGGCGTACATCGGTACGGTAGAGAGCGGTTTGGCGGATAGCAGAAAAATTTTAACTAAATTCCGCATCGCTATGCGGAATTTTTCCTTTTTAAAAAAACATAGGGAAAGAGTATGACTCCGTCCCTATGAAAATCTTTATAAATTGGTTTCACTTTTTTTACTTTTCCATTTTTCTGCGGTCGGGGACTTTTTTTGACAGTCTGAAGGAGACCGCTTGCGGTCTCCTTGACTTTTTATATGACAATTGATAAAATGAAGATAGACTATAACAAAGGAGATGAACCTTATGAAAAAACTGATCTCAATTTTGATAATTTCCCTCTTGCTTTTGACCGGATGTGCCAAAAGCGGCGAAGTTAATAATGATGGTCTTTCCTCTTTTACCGCCTACGACCTCAACGGTACGCAGCAAAACGAGGAGCTATTCAACGGCAAAAAATTGACGATGATCAATGTGTGGGCAACCTACTGCGCCCCTTGCATTGAGGAAATGCCCTCTCTGGCTGCATTAAACGAAAAATATGCAGCACAGGGCTTTCAAATCGTCGGCATTGTCAGTGATGTTGCGCACTATCAAGGCAGCTCTGCCGATAAAGCCAAAAGTATTTTAAAATCAGCAGATTCAAATTATGTAAACCTATTGCCCGACCCAAGTATGCAATCCCTTCTGCAAAATATCATCTATGTTCCCACCACGATCTTTGTTGATGAAAGCGGCAATCAAATCGGCGAAGAATATATCGGTGCACACTCTCTCGCAGAATGGGAAAGTATCATTTTAAAATTACTGGGAGAAGCTGAATGAAAGAGCGTACCAAGAACATCATCGCCATCCTCCTGATTCTTTTGGGACTCATTTCCTTACTGCTGGGGATCCGGCGCGGTGAGGCGGCAGATGTCCTCAAAAAAGCAACCCTTGTATGTATGGAGTGTATCGGACTTGGATAATAAAAAGAAAAAAATCAAACTGCGTCCGCTGATCCAAGGGATCTTCGCTTTGATCAGCAATGGGTGGCTCCCCGGATATTTTAAAGGAACCATCTATCGCGGAAAGTGGAAAAGCATCTGTCTGCCGGGGCTCAATTGCTATTCCTGCCCCGGTTCTTTCGGTGCCTGTCCCATCGGCGCCCTGCAAGCTACCCTCACGGCGGCAGAATATAAAATCGCACTTTACGTTTCCGGATTTTTGGTCGCCGTCGGTGCGGCTCTCGGGCGGTTTATCTGTGGATTTCTTTGTCCTTTTGGTTGGATTCAGGAGCTGATCCATAAAATCCCCTTCCCCATCAAGAAAAAGACCTTGCCGGGCGAAAAATTCTGGCGGTGGCTCAAATATCCCATTCTGCTGCTCTTCGTCATTCTGCTGCCGATGTTCTTCATCGACATCACCGGTATCGGTAAGCCTTGGTTCTGCGCCTATATTTGCCCCACAGGCACTTTGGAGGCGGGAATCCCCTTGGTACTGGCAAACGCCGCCCTGCGGCAAACGCTGGGCTTTCTCTACGCCTGGAAACTCCTGATTTTAGGGATCATTATTCTGCTCGCTTTGATCATATGGAGACCCTTCTGCCGTTATATCTGCCCCTTGGGTGCCATCTACGGATTTTTCAATCCCATTGCCTTGGTACGCCATAAGGTGAACCAAAATAAATGCACCTCCTGCGGTGCTTGCAACAAAGCGTGTCCTATGGATCTTCCGGTACAGCAAAAGCCCAATGCGATGGACTGCGTACGATGCGGTAAATGCCGCGAGGTCTGTCCGGAGAATGCTTTAGAATTGATCTATCCCTTTAAAAAGTAAAAAATTGCTCCGTTTGGGAAAACCAAACGGAGCATTTTTTAATCTCTTCTTTTATTGGAGCCGCTGCCGTAAAGATCAATTCGG
This sequence comes from Eubacteriales bacterium, assembly GCA_045545255.1. Lineage (GTDB taxonomy): Bacteria > Bacillota > Clostridia > Oscillospirales > QAKW01 > QAKW01. The sequence goes on from JAZQAQ010000244.1 coordinate 4,107, forward strand.
CTGCCCTTGGTAACGGGACCTTCGGTACGCTGAAGCAATCTGGTCTTTTCAAAGAATGCTTTACGCTCTTCCGTCACAGCAGGGGCGGGAATCAGGCCGTAAAACTTCTTATAGAAATTCTCTACCGTATCCGCCAAAGCACTCAAGGGTGCTGCCACATCTTCTCCCTCGGCGTAACGACGCATCAAAATACCTTCGCCCACGCAAAGCCGCCAGGTCTCATTAAAATACTGCTCCCAAAGGAAATGAGCAAAAAAGACCAAGCGAAGATCGGCACCGTAAAAACGGACTTCGTCATCCTCGTTGATAGAAAGATCGCCCGCAACGCAATAGCCCTTACGAATCGCTTCCAAAATCGCCGGAGTGGTATTCTCTTTGGCGAAAACGATGGTAAAGCGACGCCCGAAAACACCTTTTTCAAAATCGTGCAGATGCGCATCGCTGCTTCCCACGGCAGGAAGAACATTTCCCTTCAACAAATGCTTCTGCCAAAGAGCCAACTGAAGGTTACAATTCTTGGTTGCAATACCGCCCATCAGCTCATAGGCGTCAAAGATCTTTTCCTCAAAAAGCAGATCCGACCACTCATCGGGCACATTATAACGTTTGGGACACCAATAAGGATGCGCAAAAATAGCAATGCCGCCGACCTTATGAATCTCTCGGCACGCCCAAGTGGCTCTCGCCACCCGCTCACGATACTGCTCGGGAATATGAGTCAAATCCTTTGCGATCTCCTGCACCTCTGCCTCATAAGCTTCCGGATCGTGGATATACCGTTGATCGACGCTCTTTTCACCGCCGGCGTGGACAATATGCATATCCGAGCCGGGAGTATGTACCTCCTCGCCGAGCATCATATGGAGTCCCAAAGGAATTTCTCCAAATAATTCTTTTTGCAGAGCAGAGGAAAACATCCGATTATGATCGGTCAAGGCATAAAAATCAAAGCCCTCCTCCCGATAATCGGCGGGGGTCACGGCAATACCGTCTCTGCCATCGGACCAATAGGTATGGCTATGGAGGTCACCCTTCAAGGGACGAAGCGCGTAAAGATCCTCCTCCACCGCATAGAGACTAAGCTTTCGCTCCTCTGTAAATGCGGCGGTATCATCGCCCTTCACACCGATAATCACGCGATATTCCTGCTCGCTTTCAAAGGTATGGGTAAATTTCATACACCCGTCCTCAATACGGAAGGGATGGTCGTTGGGGATTTTTGCGTGATAATCGGGAGCGTCCTCCTTAAGACCGAAAACGGTCAGTTCATATTCCAATTCTTCTCTGAAATATCTGCTCAGATCACGGGGAAAGACGGTGACTTCCGTCTCCTTGCCCACGCAGACAACAGAGGGATAACAGGTATAACGAGGATGTGCATTTCTCATGGTTCTTTCTCCTTAATAAAATGTTGCAACCTCTTCCTCGGGAGGAAGGGCGGGTTCTACATCAATGACGTTTAAAATAGGACCTTGACGACCATAGGCGGGATGCTCGCCCAGACGGATCTTGGCAGTCACCGTCGCCCATTGCCCATTTTTCAGCGAAAAAGCATCGGGATACAGGCAGACCACGCCGGCAAACTGAATATCATCCACGCAGCAGGTCATCACCTGCCGCCCAAAGACGAAGAAGCTGCCGTCGCTCCGCTCGTCCAGAATGACCCGCCCCTTTAATTTCACTGTCTTGCCGTCGTAATTCGGCAGTTCCTCGGTAAGATCACGATACCAGATGGCGTAATCCCGATCCTCGATCTCCACGATGGGTGCATTGATATCAAAGGGCAGCGGATCCTCAATGGTATCCGGAATCACCTTCCCGTTTACATCCTCATAGACAATATCTGCCCGACGGGAAAGTCCGCGCACCAGCTTATGATAGGGCATCACATCCCCCTCTGCAGGCAGGCGGTTAAAGATCACCATTTCGGCAGTCTGCAGCTTATCTGCCACAAGGTTTCGCATATTGGCGTTATAGGTCAGGATGGTGGTGCTGTCCATAAAGCAGAATTCCTGAACGATGATCCATCCCTCGGGAAGTGCATCAAACAGCAGATTGCCGTCCCACATTCCGTTATATTCCACAAAGACACGCTGGGCGCGGCTGCTTTTTACCATCCGTTCCAGCAGTTTGGGCTTTAAGTCCTCGGGATCCTCGATGGTCTGCAAAGAGACACGATGAGGCATCTTGGTCAGATTATATTCCTCCTCCCCTTCCTCGCAAACCAGCAGCAAGGTCGGGGTTCCGTCGTTATAAGACGGATCCTCCAGCGTTTCCTGAATAAAGCGGGTCTTACCCGCATCCAGAAAACCGGTAAAAAGATAGACAGGGATCTGGGTCATCATCAATCCTCCAATCCAAAGAGAACGGCAAGCGCAGCTTCATCCAATTCAGCACCGATGACGCAAAGGCGGCCAATGATTTGAGCAGAGCCACTGCGGACATCATGCTCGCCGGGCACATAGTCGAAGAACAACCAGCCTTCCTCTCCCGCAACCATTCCCTTTGCGCGGAGAATGGTGCCGAATTTTCCGGTATCCAGCTCTTCCAGAATTGCCGAAAGTTGATCCTTGGTGTAAGCACGGGTCGTGTCTTTACCCCAACTGGTAAAGACCTCATCTGCGTGGTGATGATGGTGATCGTGGCAGCCACAGGTGCAATCGGGACCGTGGTCGTGGTGATGTTCGTGATCGTGGTTATGGTCACAGCAATGGTCGTGGTCGTGATGGTGCTCGTGCTCGTGATCGTGGTCACAGCAATGATCGTGATCGTGGTGATGCTCGTGGTGATGCTCCAATTCGTGCAAAATTTCCTGAAGGGTATCCTTCTGCTCCATAGCATCCAGTATCTGCTTGCCATCTAACTGATCCCAAGGAGTCGCAATGATGGTAGCGTTGGGGTTCTTTTCTTGGATCAGCTTGACCGCCGCTGCCAGCTTTTCCTCGCTCAGGTTCTGCGTACGGCTTAAAATAATACACGCAGCGTGTTCTAACTGATTATCATAGAATTCACCAAAGTTTTTGGCGTAAATGCGGCATTTTCCCGCATCTGCAACCGTTGTGAAGGAGTTCAGCTTCACACCCTCCAGCTCCAGATTGGTCACTGCGGCGATGACATCGCTGAGTTTTCCCACTCCGCTGGGCTCGATCAGCACGCGGTCCGGATGATAGGTCTCCAGAACCTGCTCCAGAGCCTTACCGAAATCTCCCACCAGACTGCAGCAAATACAGCCGGAGTTCATTTCCGTGATCTCCACGCCGGCCTCCTTCAAAAATCCGCCGTCGATGCCGATCTCACCGAATTCATTTTCAATGAGCACCAGCTTTTCGCCTTTATAAGCCTCCTCCATCAGTTTTTTGATGAGAGTGGTTTTACCGGCACCTAAAAAGCCGCTGAAAATATCAATCTTTGTCATTTTATCATTCCTCCGCTTTCGTCAGTTTAGCAAAGTTTGCCATAATCTTCTTGGTTCCTACGGTATCAAATTGCACTTCCAATAAGAAGTCACTGCCCATCGGCGTTTTGGAGATCAAAGTCCCGTCACCGAAGGTCTTATGGTGCACCCGATCCCCGCAATTAAAGGCAAAGGGGGCAGCCGCCGGTTGTGCCGCAGGACGGCGGATGGCAGGCTGGGTGGAGGGAGAAGCAAATCCGGTTCGCACCGCAGATGCTCCGGGGCGGGTATGAGCAGGCTTGGTGTAGCTCCCGAAGGGTTCTGTCTTGGGTGAGAGATCCTCCACCACCAAGGGCGGCAATTCCCGCAAAAAGCTACTGGGAACGCAAAACTGCGTCCGTCCGTAAAGCATCCTCTGGCGGGCGTGGAGCAAATAGAGGCACTTGCGGGCACGGGTCACGCCCACATACATCAAGCGCCGCTCCTCCTCCAGCTCACCGTCGTCCATACAACGCTGGCTGGGGAAAAGTCCTTCCTCCATACCGATCATAAAGACATAGTTAAATTCCAGACCCTTTGCGCTATGCAAAGTCATCAGTACAACCCGTTCATCTTCATCGGTCATCTGATCCAGATCGGTCATTAAAGAGACTTCCTCCAGAAAGCCGGAGAGCTTACCTTCGGGGTTATCCTGCTGATATTGCTTCACAGAGGAGCAAAGCTCCATAATATTATTGATGCG
>JAZQAQ010000245.1:0-2596 GCA_045545255.1 Eubacteriales bacterium
GTCTTGGCGTCCACATTCAGAACCTTGGGATCCAAAATACCCTCTGCCTTCATCTTATCGGCAACGCCACGGAAATGGGTAGCAATATCGCTGAGCTTATTGAGGTCCAGACCGGTATCCCGATCGGTGCCCATCAGAGTAGCGACCATTGCTTCGGTGGAGGGCTGGGCCGTACCGTTTGCCATCGGAGACAAAGCGCAGTCCACAATATCCACCCCTGCCCAGGTTGCCATCAGGTTGGTCATATCACCGGTACCGGTGGTATTATGGGTATGCAGATGGATGGGAACCTTGACAGCTTCCTTAAGTTTCTTAACCAAGCTATAAGCATCCATCGGCAGAAGCAGATTTGCCATATCCTTAATACAAATGACGTCTGCGCCCATATCCTCCAGAGTCTTTGCCAGATTGACAAAATACTCTTCATTATGAACAGGGCTGGTGGTATAGCTGATGGCAGCCTCACAGATGCCGCCGTACTTCTTACAGCTCTTCATCGCCTGATCCACATTGCGTACATCATTCAGCGCGTCAAAGATACGGATAACATCAATACCGTTTTCGATGGATTTTGCCACAAACTTATCCACCACATCATCGGCATAATGCTTATAACCCAAAATATTCTGACCGCGCAACAGCATCTGCAGCTTGGTCTTGGGCAGATGCTTTTTCAGGGTGCGAAGACGCTCCCAGGGATCCTCATTGAGGAAACGCATACAAACGTCAAAGGTTGCGCCGCCCCAGCATTCCAGAGACCAATAGCCGATATCATCCAGTTTCTCCAGCGCGGGGAGCATATCATCGATCCGCATTCTGGTAGCAGCCTGAGACTGATGGGCATCACGAAGAATAGTATCTGTTATATATAAAGGTTTCTTTTCCATTGATTAACCTCCAAACATTGCGATCAACACACCCGCTGCAATGGCAGAACCGATAACGCCCGCCACATTGGGACCCATAGCGTGCATCAGCAGGAAGTTGCCGGGATCTTCTTTCTGCCCGACCACCTGCGAAACGCGTGCCGCCATAGGAACTGCGGAAACACCGGCAGAGCCAATCAGAGGATTGATCTTTTTCTTCAGGAACAAGTTCATAAACTTCGCCAGCAGCACGCCGCCTGCGGTACCCATACCGAACGCCACAACACCCATCACGATAATCTTAATAGTGTTCCAGGAGAGGAAGGTCGCGGCGGTAGCGGTAGCACCGACGGTAATGCCGAGGAAGATGGTTACAATATTCATCAACTCGTTCTGAACGGTCTTACTCAACCGCTCCACAACTCCGCACTCACGGAACAGGTTACCCAACATCAGGCAGCCCACCAAGGCGGCAGCAGAGGGAACGAGCAGTGCAACAAAAGCGGTAACAACAAAGGGGAAGATGATTTTTTCGGTCTTGCTGACGGGACGCAGATTTCCCATCCGGATCTGACGTTCCTTTTTCGTTGTCAGCAACTTCATAATGGGAGGCTGGATCACGGGAACCAGCGCCATATAGGAATATGCCGCCACTGCGATGGGACCCAGAAGCTCGGGAGCGAGCTTGGAGGTCACGAAGATGGCAGTAGGACCATCCGCACCGCCGATGATACCGATGGAGCCGGCCTGCGCCTCGGTAAAGCCCAGATAGCGAGCCCCCACAAAGGTGGCAAAAATACCGAACTGTGCAGCTGCACCCAGCAGCAGACTCTTGGGATTGGCAATCAGCGGACCGAAGTCGGTCATCGCGCCTACCCCCAGGAAGATCAAACAGGGATAGATCCCCAGCTTAACACCCAAATAGAGATAGTCCAGAAGACCTGCAGCTACCGACTGCGCATTCTGAGAGAGCAGAACATCGCTGAAATAGACTGCGCCGTCACGGAAAGAGAGATAAGGAGAGTCCAAAATGATATTGGCATTCTCCACTAATACCTCTTTGCTCTCGTTGACCAGCTGGCCCAGCGTATTGATGGTTGCTTCCACATTGACGGAAGCACCCGACAAATGACCCATAATATAATTACCGAAGCAAACATCACCGGAGGGCAAAACAGCCATATATTGCAGTGCCGCCGGATCAATATCTACCGTATTAATAAAGTCTGCACCGGCAAACATTGACCAATTGACGTGACCGCCTGCAAACAATTGCTCGTGGAACATCTCTGCTCCGGGCAGATTGGTCAGCAACATACCGAAAGCGATCGGCAGCAGGAGCAAAGGCTCGAACTGCTTGACGATCGCCAGATAGGCCAACACAAAGGCGATGGCGATCATAATCAGGCATTTCCAATTATCGCCGTCAAACATTGTGAAACCGGACTGGTTCCAAAAATTAACAATTGCTTCTAACATCGGGAATCCTCCGCACTTAAACGATTATTGCAAAACGCAAAGAACATCGCCGGTAGAAACGGTAGCACCCTTCACGGTATTAACACCTGCTGCAGTACCGTCGCAGGGAGCCATAATCTCGTTTTCCATCTTCATTGCCTCCAGCACAAAAAGGACATCGCCCTTCTTGACTGCCGCACCGTTCTGGACATTAACTGCCAAAATGGTACCGGGCATCGGAGCGGCAACAGTCTCACCTTCTGCAGGAGCTG
>JAZQAQ010000246.1:0-13700 GCA_045545255.1 Eubacteriales bacterium
GACCTCACGGTCGTGATCCTTCCAATCGTCCTCCAGCTCATCGTAAACGAAGGTCTGCCCCACCTGCATATTCTTATTAAAAAAGCGCTGCAGCATCCGTTTATCCGTTATTTGATAAAGCCGGCCGCAATGCCCCTTCACCGGCTTTTTTGGATGGGAAAAGATCTGCGCCAATTTTTCCCGCTCCCAGCCATAAAAATAGGCGTTAAAAGCACGGGCGGGAGAATTTCGATTATAGGGCGTTGTACCAACAATTAAAATCTTTTTCATTCCGCTCAATTAAATCCAACCTGTTTTCTGATAATAATATTTTGCCCGTCCAGACACTTTTCCTTGGTATCCACCAGGCTTACGATCACCTCTGCCACCTCATGGGGCTGCATGATTGTATCCGGGTCTTCGTCGGGTGCCAGTTTTTTTCTAAGCTTCGTCGCGCATCTGCCGGGAGAGATACAGTAGACCAGGATCCTATATTCAGCAAGCTCCTGGGAAAGCGTCTCCGACATAGATACGATCGCCGCCTTGGAGGAGGAATAGCTCAGCCAACCGGGTCTGGGCGTAATGCCCGCAGTTGAGGCAACGTTCAAGATCTTTCCGCCGTTTTTTTTCATATACTTCACGCATTCCTTGATCAGCAGAAAAACCGAAAAAACATTCACCTTATAGGTATATTCAAAGCTTTCCAGGGTGGTATCCAGCAAGGCTCTCGGCTCGGTATAGCCGGCGATATTCAAAAGGCAATCGATCCTGCCGCATTGATCATAGATCGTTCGGACCGCTTGGGGGATTTTTTCCAAATCAGCCAAGTCACAACCAAGGGTGATGACCCGATGATTTTCCGTATCCATTTGCTGCTTGGTTTCCTCAAGGGACTGCAGATTGCGACCGATCAGTACGATGCTTTTGTAAACATCGTTTTTAGACATTTCGATGGCGGTAGCCTTTCCTATTCCGCTTCCAGCACCGGTAATAACGCAAACTCTTTCGACCCGTTTCATTTTACCTACCAACGTCTACCTTCCTACAAAAAATTCTTTATATAGTCTTTCGCCGATGATCATATCCTCCGGAGTTGTTACCTTAAGATTATAATCCTTTCCTCGAAGCACCGAGATCGTTTCCTTCGTATAGTAGTAGAGAAGACTTGCGTCCTCGGTAAAAAGTTTTTCGTCTGCAATGGCTTTTTCGTGGCTTGCCAGTAATGCCATTGTTTCAAATTTCTGCGGCAACTGAATATTTACCAACCGATCTCTTTGCAGGATCCCATCGATAACGCCATCCTCATAGGTAAGTACCGTATAGTTGATGGGGCTGCCGTAGGTGACATTTTTTTCTTTCGTCCTCATCAGCTCCAGAAACTCGTTTTTCTTAACGAACGGTCTTGCCGCCTCATGGATTATTACCTGATCCCGCTCTGCCAGTTTGAGCCCGTTATAGACCGACTCCTGCCGACTCTTGCCCGCCGGAGCAAATTTATAAATCTTATTGAGATGATAGTTTGCAATGTGCTCACCAATGATTTCTTCATAATCACTTTGACATACAATGATCACTTCATCAATCTCTTCAAGATCATCAATTCTTTCCAGTGTATGCATAATCAGTGGCTTTCCGCATAGCATCATATACTGCTTAGGAACATTATTATTCATTCTTGTTCCGGTCCCACCGGAAAGCAAGATAAATGAGTATCCGCTCTTTGTCATCATAATCTCCTCTCAATCCTTACGGGCCATGAAATCAACCACGCGTATACGGTCTCTCCAGATCCAAAAGAATATTAGCGTGATGCGAGACGCGCTTCTCCGCTGGGGGAAGCTTCCGCCAATTGCCATACAGGGCGGTCAAGTATTCGTCCGGCTTTTCAACGCCGCAGATCTCCGCATTCTCAAACGCCAGCTTGATCGGCTTGCCGAAAAACGCCCGGGGGACGATTTCCTTCCCCCACCAAGTACCGACTAGATTGGCGACATACTCCACACCATCGAAATCGATCGCCGCGCAAGCAGTATTCAAGTCTTTCAGCAGTTTATCGGGATTGAATATAAAATTCGGGATTGCGCGCATCAGCAAGACCGCGGCATTTTTATAAAGACCTCTGCCCTTTCTTACCGTTGCCACACGAGTGATCAGCAGCCGATGTAGCTTTTCAATCTTTTTATAATTCTCCGCAGCCTCCTCCAAAGAGTTCCCGATTCCGTCAAGCGGGAAAACATCAATATAGATTCCTCGCTCAATTTTATATTTGGTATTTTCAATCAGAGTAGTGGTGATATCGTATATCTTCGAGTATGGGTAGTAAAAACACTTCCCGCACATTTCAGGTGCTTCCAAAATATAATTACCCTGCGGCTGATCGCCCAACAATTGAATCAACCGATTATAGTCGCTTCTCGGCATTCCGACGTCGATGTCATCATCCCAGGGGATAAAGCCCTTATGACGCATGGCACCCAGCATCGTGCCGCCGACGGCGTAATATCTCAGGTTATTCTCTTCGCAAAAGCCGTGAAACCACTTCAGCATATCCATCAGCTTGGTCTGCATTGCATTCATTTCGCACTTCCCCTTTTCTTCCTTATTTTCTTGCGAACCATTTAAAAACCTTTGCGCGGAGTGCGCCGGGACACAGTACCTGCACGCAGAAACGCAAAAAGACAGTCTTTACATATCTGCTACGACTGACCATCTTATTTTCGAGTTTAAAGTCTTCCAGTTTTTTCAGACTGTGGAAATATTTATATCCGCCCCTGCGGCGATACATATCCTTGCCGACGCGTACCTTGACCAGCACTTCGGGAAGATTGGCAAATCTGCAACCTGCCAGATACATTCTGCACCAGAGAAAATAGTCCTCCACAAAGAACATATCCATATAATTGCCGGACCGCAGGACCGCTTCCTTCTTATAGGCCACTGCCATATGATTGATGGGATTGCGCACCTTCATAAACGCCACGATTTCCTCGTGGTCCTCCGGCACTTCACGCTTGCAGATCGGGGCGTCGGGAGAGTCGATAAACTCCTCCGTCTGCGCGCTGATGATATCTACCTCCGGGTGCTGCTCAAAATAGGCGACCTGCAATTCAAACCGATTCGGAACAGAGATATCATCCGTATCCATCCGCATAATCAGTTCATTTCTTGCAGCTTTGACGCCATACCCCAATGCAATGCCCAGACCAACATTCTGCTCCAATGGAATATATGTAAACAAATCGCCATAAGCAGCAAGCAACTCATCAATGCAATGCTGCAGCTCCTCGGGAACCTCTCCGTCCCGCACAAGCACGATCTCATCAGGGGGCAAGGTCTGATTGATGACACTCTCAACAGCAGTTTTGAAATACGCGGTCTTTTCTTTTTTATATACGCTCATTAATACAGAAAACTTTTTGAAACTCATAAGTCCTCCTATATCTTCGCTTACTTTATTATCTTGGGTGCTTATAATAACAGACCTATGCAACCCCATAGTTTGCCACATTTTATTTTATCGCAAAACCGCGCGCCAGTCAACCTAATCTACTAAATTAACAATATTTGTTTTTTCGTTTTCTTCTAAAATACTTTGTTGCTTTCATTATCAGAAACGCCAAGGAAAAACCAAGCAACGCACCAAAAAAATCCAGCAAAATATCCGCCACCTTACTGGAACGCCCGAAAAAACTCTGAATATATTCATCCAATACTGCAACAAGCAGCATTACTAATAAGCTCAACCCGCCAAAAGACTGATGATATTTGATCTTTAGCCGATATAAAAGGATCGCGACCAAAAAACCGAGCACCGAAAACTCCACCACATGCGCCATTTTACGCACAAGTGCTTCCAGTTCCAATTGCTCCGATCCCAATAGGTCTTCCAGCATTGGGCGAATTGCCTCTGCAATAGAATTGCTGATTTGATGGCTGCTCTCATAATCATTCAGAGAACTGCCGAAAACAAAAAACATAACAACCAAAATCAAAACGATGATGATCTTATTTATGTATTTCAATCAACACACCTCAATTCAAACCTCACCTTGCAATAAGCCTTACAGCTCAAACGCTGATTTTTCCGGAAACAGTTTTTCAAAGGCGTCTATAATCATCTGCTTATGAAGGTCAAAATTCTTTTCCGTTTCACTATCATTGAGGCATACGACCTTCCCTTTTTGCTTTTTCAGATATTGGATCGCTTCATCGCTATGATCCAGCGAAGCCGTATGAAACATCTTTCCGATCGGTTTATGGGGCTGGAAACCGCCGGTCAGGATCTGCCAGTCTCGAACCGAATAGATCGTAACGTCTGTTCCGGTTCTCAATTTATTGATACAGGTCTGATGGATCACGTCATATTCCTGCTCCCAAAGCGTTTGGAAGGTGCTTTTTTTATAGGAAGTCTGGATGTGATGGCTGTTGCTGCCGGGATAAAGCCTTTCCCGACCGTATAAAAGCAGTTTCAGCAATCCGCTGAGCGGTTGCTTTCTGATCCACTTTCCGGGGAACGCTTTCACGCTGTCCTTGAACGAAAAGTGTCGGTTCAGCAGATCGTTATTATTAAACAGCATACGGGAGAATAAGCCGTTGGCGTACTGCACGCCGATGGACGGAAGATCGCAAGGCTCTCCGCGGACGAAAAAATCCTCCGGCGAGGTTTCTTTGATCAGAAAAACGTCGTCGTTAAAATATACGAAGTTTTCAGATAATCCATCGATCCGATGCATATTCCATTCGATGGGATCCGAGCTGAAGGTGGGAAGATATTCCGACGGCATAAAATCCCCATGCCGCACCCACTTGAGCTTCGGATGATCCAGATTGAGCCAGTCGGGTTTTTGACCGTCTGTAACAAAATAAATATTTCTTACCCACGGCGCGCATTTTTCAACGCCGCGGAACCAATATTTCAAGGTATCCCAATCCCGGTAACGGACGTCACTATTGCCCTCAGAGGCACTCAGTCCGAGATGCTCCTCTCTTTTTTTCTGCCAGGCAGGGTCGCGGTCGTCCACCCAGGTCACGACGAAATCGATTGCACTTGAATGCTTCATTTTTTTCCTCTCCCCAAAGCTTGCTTGGTATATCGAACTACATCAAAAATGATCGGCATATATAACGACAGCCATTTTACACGCGTTGCGATGCTTTGCCCCTTCAATAACCGTCTTCTTTGAGAATGATCGAAATATTCTTTAAAAAGCTTAATCCCTTCCCGTTTATTATCAAATAATATTGCTTTTGAAATCCCTCTCCCGTACCAATTGCGGGCACCGGTTTGAAAGCGATTCTGCCAGAGAAATTTTGCGGTTTTCAACGTAGCATCCAGCTCGTCGCGCTTCCTGAACTCGCTCTTTTCATGGGTAATGCTTCCCGGATTTTGAACGTAATAATAAACGGTTCTATCTACGATGGAAATAGCCTTGCTCTTATCAAAAACCTCAGAAAAGACCCATAGATCCTCAGCGCACTTAAGGGACGGATATTTTACACCCTCCAGCATTTCCCGTCTATAAAGCTTTCCCCATGCGGAAACGGCGTATCTTCCCGCTACCGAAAAAATGTCCTCTTTCGTCAGCACCGCGTCCTTCATAAAAGCGCAAAAGCCGCCGTTCGTGCTGCCGTCTTCGTATACGTCCGTATGTTTTCCAATGGCGATATCACTGCCGTCGGAAATCATCCGCTCGTATAAGACCTGCACGGCGTCCTCGCTGATATAGTCATCGGAATCAACAAACATAATAAAACCGCCGGTGCAACGATCCATTCCGGAGTTTCTGGCAAAGCCAAGTCCTTCGTTCTTTTTGTGAATTACTCTGATTCTCTTATCCCGCTCTGCATATTCACCGCAAATCTCCGGGCATCGGTCCGGCGAGCCATCGTCCACCAAAATGATCTCCAGATTTGAATAAGTCTGATTTAAAATACTGTCGATACATCTGTGGATATATTTCTCCACTTTATATACCGGTACGATCACACTGATCAAAGAATTCATTTCTTTAATCTCCTTTTTATATATCCTATCATTCTTTTGCTGAGATTAACGTTGGTCAGCATCACGGCTACGCAAATCAACAACGAAATCCCCACCGATATGAATCCGTTTACAAAAAGCTCCGCCCAAGGATTGGCCAACGTTCTCATACAATAATCAAGCAATACCAACGCCCCGGAAAACACCGCGATCATCCCGTAATTTCGGAAATAAAACTTCCGAGGACTGGAATTAAATGCATTTCTATAAAGCACATACGGCTCAATAATATGACATACCAACAGGTTTGTGATAATGGTGGATGCGATCACACCGATCACACCAATCTGCTTCACCAGCAAGACCGACAACACGATATTCACAAATCCTTCGATCAAAGGCTTCCATCTATCGTTATAGAAGGTACCGGTAGCATCTCTGAACATCAAGGTGCTTTGACGCATAAACTGCACAAACCCATTCAGTGTAATCACCAGAGTAATTGATTTTGCCACCATCAAATCTGCAGAAAACAGCATCGCGATCAGATTATCGATAATTGCATAATAGCCCAAGAAGAAGACGATGCCCAGCATAGAATTCAAAAGATGGAATACTTCGTTGTATTTTTTTGCGGTGTCTTTATTCGACTCCACATAAAAATGCCCCACAACCGAGGTCACAGAAGTAAATACCAACTTCAACACTTCCGTCAGCGACGTCATAACCATCGTATAATTGGAATACTCTCCCAGCGCCACCACGCCGACAAACGCCGAGATCACCACGCTGTCAACGGTATTCACCAAGATATATCCGACTCTGTGCATAAACATCGCCTTGATGTTCTTAAGCAATTCCTTCTTTACAGAACCGGTCAGCTTTTGTTTGTTCGAAATGATCGGGGTGTATTTTTTGCGTGTGATAATCTCTGTAACGATCCACTGGAATATTACGGCAACGATTCTGCAAACCAGATACCACACAAAGGATTTTGTGATAACCAACACAATGATCTGCAGAACATACTGCAGCAAGATCCCGCCCGATGTGATTGCCGTTGTAATATAGTTGTTTTTATATGCATTGATCAGCGATGTCTTGCAGGAATACAAATAGGTGATCACCACGGAGACCAGCATCAAGAAAAAGGTGAAATATAAATTGACGTCCAGTTGATCGTAATCCTTCGCCAAAAAATTCATAAACGGCGTGATTGCCAAGCCACTGATCAGGATAATTCCGCCAATGGCCAAATAGGTACGGCGAAACAAGTGGTACAGCGCTGATACCGTATTGTTATCGCCCTCCACAATGGGCTTATACATACAAAAGGTAATGGCACTGCCTACCCCAAGTTCCGCAACGGACAAAAAACCGATAATGCTTAAATATAAAGCATTCAGTCCGTTGATCTCATTCCCGCAGGCTTCAATTAAAAATCGCTTCACAATGATCACCATAATCAATGTAAGGATCTTAAAGCCGACGGAAACACTAATATTTAATATACTTTTTCGTTTATCCATTTCACACACCATTGGTTCTTATCGTCGCGTAACAAAAATATAAAGCATATCAAAATATTCGATTGAGGTATTTTGATATGCTTTATGCTTTTGTTAAGGGTTTCTTCCGGAGCCCCCGAAGGGGCTCCGGAATTTTTTGCTTTTAAGCCAGGCTGACGATCTGTCCGAGTTCGTTGAACAAATAATAAGATTCCATAATCAAATCATTGGTTTCCCAAACCCAGTAAACCTGATCTGTCACCAGCTTGCCTGTGGTATTGAGGAAATAGTAGTAACCGTCAATGTAATTGACACCAACTTTTCCTACTTTACCGTCCACATAGTAGTAGATACCGTCAGCTTTGTTTACAAAGCCATCAAGCATTCTGCCGTCCTCACCGAATTCATAGGTATCGCAGGGCAGATCGCAATTGGTAGCCCACGCGTAATATGTTCCGGTTACGCACTTACCCTGAGAATTGATGAAGTAATAATAATCACCGATCTTGATGAGTCCGGGATTTTCGCTGCCGGGTTTACCGTTCACATAGCAATAGATCCCATCTTCTCTTTCGATGAAGCCATGCAGCATCTTACCGTCTTCACCAAATTCATAGGTACTGCAGGGCAGATCACAATTTGTGGCCCAGGCATAGTACCGTCCGGTCACACATTTACCGGAAGTACTGATAAAGTAATAGTCCTCGCCAATCTTACGCAGACCGGCAGCCGTCCAGTCAATCTGACCGTTGGTATAGTAGTAATGACCATCTTCTTTTTCTACGATTCCCTGCAGCATCTTACCCTCTGCATCGAATTCGTAGTTTCCGCAAGGCAGATCACAGAAGGTCGCCCAAGCGTAACACTTACCGGTCACACATTTACCGGAAGTATTTACAAAGTAATAGTCATCGCCGATCTTATGAAGACCTGCAAGCGTCCAGTCGATTCGACCATTCACATAGAAATAGTTTCCATCTTCTCTTGCTACGATTCCCTGCAGCATCTTACCGTCTGCAGCAAATTCGTATTTTCCGCAAGGCAGATCACAGAAGGTTGCCCAAGCATAATACTCCCCTGTTGCACATCTGCCGGAGGTGGTCACAAAGTAATAGTCGTCACCGATCTTATGAAGACCTGCAATGGTCCAGTCAATTTGACCGTTTACATAGTAGTAATGCTCGTTGTCTCTCTCCACTATGCCTTGCAGCATCTTACCGTCTGCAGCAAATTCATAGTTTCCGCAAGGCAGGTCACAATTTGTGGCCCAAGCATAGTACTTGCCGGTTGCGCACCGACCGGAAGTGGTGATGAAGTAGTAGTCATCACCGATCTTGCGAAGACCTGCAAGCGTCCAGTCGATCTTACCGTTCACATAGTAATAATGACCGTCTTCTTTTTCTACGATTCCCTGCAGCATCTTGCCGTTTTCATCGAATTCGTAGCTTCCGCAAGGCAGGTCACAATTGGTGGCCCAAGCATAGTACTTGCCGGTTGCGCACCGACCGGAGGTGGTGATGAAGTAGTAGTCATCACCGATCTTGCGAAGACCTGCAAGCGTCCAGTCGATCTTACCGTTCACATAGTAATAGTATCCGTCTTCCATTTTGGTAAGACCGTTTACCATCTTACCGTCAAGACCAAACACATAGGTATCGCAAGGCAGATCACATTCAGTCTTCCAAGCATAGTAGCTTTCTCCGCGAATTGCAGGTCCGTTATAGGAGAAGAAGTAGTAATCGCCGTCTACCTTATGCAGACCTACCTGATGGATACCGTCTACAATGTAGTACAGTTCGCCGTCCAGTTCATACAAGCCGTCATATTCCAGCTCACGGGCAATTCCGTCTTCACCGAAATTATACCACTTACGAATGTAGTTGAATTCCTTATCGTCTACAATCGAATAGCCGGTTACCGGGTGACCGTTACGGAAGTAATACCAATCTCCGTCAATATTCTGCCACTTACTCAGATAGTAGGAAGGTCCGTAGTAGTATCGCCAACCGGTTACCACATTGACCCAAGTACCGGTCTTCAGCTTACCATTCGCCTCAAATTCAAAGGTGACGCCACCAATCTTTTGAGTGCCGCTGACAGCCTGATGCGTGGTCTTATCAAAGTAGTACCAATTGCCGTCCACAGACTGCCATCCGCCTTCGCGGACACCAATCTTGGCGTAGTAATATGCATTATCTGCAGAATCGTAGTAAACGCCGGTATACTTGCTCTGACCGATATTGATACCGTGATCATCGAAGTAATAGTAGTAACCATCCACTTCTCTGACACCGCCGGCCAATTTCACGCCTTCAATATAGTAAGCAAAACCGCCTTCTTCTGCATACCAACCGTTCTTCCGTGCATTGATCAAGGTATAAGAATCTTCAAATTCTTTATAAACATTGCTGAAATATGCACCGGATTCGGAGGGCAGATCGGGATTGACAAAGGGATACAGACCAAAGATCTTCTGATTCTCGGGCTTCTGCGCAAAGGAATAGAGCGCGTTCGCACGCAGATAGATCTTATAGCTGATGTTACCGGAATGAACCAAATTCAAACGCTTGTTTGCATCCCAGTCTGCATCTTCCTTGGGAGTAAGCTTGATGCCGCTGACGATGCAAAGGGGATTTGCAGTAGCGGGATCAATCGCTGCAGTCTGATCGATCCATCTCAACTTCAAGGTCAGCGTGTTTGCAGTTTCATCAAACACCGTGCTTTCCAGATTGAAATACTCGTTCATAACCTTCAGTTCGCTGTAATCTACATTTACATCGGGATCAAAGTAGAGTACAGGAGTAACTTCAGTCAAGACGCTCACACGCTCTGCCAACTGAAGCAGGAAGTTCCAGGCAGATGCATTCTCCATATCTGCTCCGGGCAGCATATAAACCAGATCGGAAAGCTGCTCGGGGATGGGGATCTGAGTCATATCCATTGCAAAGGTATAGGAAGTGCTCATTTCCGCATCGGGTTCAACAGCTACATAAGACATTCCGTCGTCGGTGGTGGCGTTGGTCACAACGCGATCCCACGCAAGCAGACGGTCGCCACCGGTCGCCTTATCAAAGTCGAAGGTGTTCTCACCCTGCTTATACAGATTTACGGTAACTGTTCCGCTGACAGAAGAATCGGTCGCCAAAGATGCGGTGATCTTAACAACCTTCAAGCCGGTGCCTTCAGCAGCAGTGAAAGCAAATCCGTCAACAGTACCCGCCTTAGCGTTATCAAGCGCAAGATTTACATCGCTGACGCTGATCGCAACCTGCTTGCCCTCATACAGAGCAGCAATGGGAAGCTGGATCGTGGAGCCATAAACGGCATCCACCATATTCTTTGTGAAGTAAATGTTTTCAGGGATGACAACATTCATCGTCTTGCTGCCGATGACTGCGCCATCAAGCATCAGATTCACTTCAACGGTACCGTTTCGGAGACCGGTGAATACACCGTCCTCACTGACGGTTGCCCATCTTTCATCGGAAACTGCCCAAGTATAGCCTTCGGGAAGTTCAGCGATGTTACCCGTTGCACTGATACCCACGGGAGTCAGTTGAACAGGAGTTCCGATGGTAGAATAGCTGTACTTGCTTTCGATATTTGCATGATCAAATGCAGTAGAGCTGGGTGCGGTAGATACCATCATCAAAGAGGTACTGACCGATCGAGCAGCACCGTCGGAAGGTCTGTTCATAACAGCCAGTTCTTCCTCACCCTGCTGCTTGGCAACAAAGGTAGTCGAGCCGCCACCGTCAAGGTTGATCGCGTGTACGCAGCCTGCCTCAAACATAATCTGGGCAATTTCCTGCATACTGCCGCCGCAGGAGTAGGGCTCCTGACGACCATCCAGAACCATCAATACGACCTTACCGGTCTTGGTGATACCAACTGCAGTTCTGGGAGCGCGGCTGCTATAGTAGTCATCTGTTCTGGAAACGGCGATCTCGCCATCTTTGATCAGCATCGTACCAAAGCCGCCAACTGCATCTGCGAGCTGACCTCTGTAGGTATTGTTGTACTCAGCTTGGGTGCCGATAACAGCCTTTCCTTCCTTGGTGATACCAAAGAAACCGCCGCCATCGATTGCGTGCCATTCTTTGCCGTTCATTACCAGCAAGCCACCGGGCTCACCGGTAGACATATTGTAACCGTCTGCATTGGTGCTGATGATTACATTGTAATTGGGGATATAGTCGGGACTCTCAGGATCACCGTATCTCTTTTGGGCTGCGTTTGCCTGATCCATAACACGCTGCATCGCCCAACCGTCTTCGGGAGCAGCGTTATGGTAGTTTGCAAACACGTGAACATCACTTCTGGTAATATCAGCGGTTGCCACATAGTAAACCATCTGTTTACCATCTGCCGATGTTGCCTGATAGGATTCCTGGGTGATACCGGGTGCCAGGACAGACATACTAGAGGAGAATACCTCATAGTACGGATTATCGATCTTTTCAACATAGTCGCCTGCCAGCTTACAGATATAATCTGCAAAGGAATAGCAAACGGCTCTTCTCAGATCGGAAAGATCCGCAGTCTTAAACTCTCTGGTGCCTTCCAAGGTCGCAATCAGCTTATTACCTGCATATTCGGTATATACTGCATTACGAACCTGAGCACGTGTACCGGTGGTTTCAAGTCTGTTATTGAGGAAGAATGCTGCCCGTTTTTCATTGGTCAGATCTTCTGTGAAATAATTCATAAAGATCTCGGTTAAAGTGCCGGAAACATATTCTTCACCAACACGATCAAGGGCATACATAATGTAGAATGCATCAAGGTCGCCGTCAATATCCTCTTGGCTCATACTGGGCGCATCGGGGACATTGATTCTGTGACCCAAAAGATTCTCCGAAATATTCTGGATCATTGCATCCAGATCACCGGAAACGCCTTGAATATCAGCAACCTCCAAAAGGTCAACCAAGTCGCCTGCCCAACCGGAAACGTCGGCGTGGTTTTGGCTACCCTTATTATGATATGTGATATCCATTGCGCCGAATACGTGACCGATATCAGCGCGATCGCCATTGGGCAGATAGAAGTTTTTGATGTTCTTCAGTCCGGTTACGGTAACATAATTACCGTCGGTAACCATTCCGTTGACTTCATCTTCCATCCGCTTTACAAACTTAGCGAAATCGGCATCTTCATAACCCGCCATAATACCCCAAGAACCGGAGTTATAGCGGTCAACGCCGGTACGAATGTACTTAATGATCAAAGCAAGAGGATCCTTGCTCGGATTTTGCCGTACATATTCACTTGCAATCTCTTCAAGCAAAGCAAGGTTATAGACCAATTCGTCATAGGTATTGATCTCCGCTTCGCCGAGAGCAGGAATGACAACGATCTCACCATCAATCTCGCCGCATTCTTCGCAAGCCATATAAGCTTCGTAACCGTCCTCGGTACGACCGGGAGCTTTTGCAGGAACTTCCTGCCAAACGTGACCCAAGGCAGCAATGATCACATTACCGCAAGCCGTACAAATCTGTGCGGTAGTGCAGGTTGCAGCTGCACCGGGGGTATGAGCCTTCACAGGTACAATCGTTTGTGCAATAAAGACCACACCGCAGGTGGAGCAGTGAGAGCCTTCGGTCAAACCGGTGGTGGTACAAGTAGCAGCAACCGCTGCATCAATGACTTCAGTATGACCCAAAGCAGCAACAACAGTCTGGGCAACGAGAACTACGTTACAAACAGAGCAGTGCACCCCTTCGGTCAAGCCGGTGGTGGTACAAGTAGCAGCAACCGCTGCATCAATGACTTCGGTATGACCCAAAGCTGCAACAACAGTCTGTGCAACGAGGACTTTGTTACATACAGAGCAGTGCACCCCTTCGGTCAAGCCGGTGGTGGTACAAGTAGCAGCAACCGCTGCATCAATGACCTCGGTATGACCCAAAGCTGCAACAACAGTCTGAGCAACGAGGACTTCGTTACAAACAGAGCAGTGCTTGCCTTCGGTCAAGCCGGTGGTAGTACAAGTGGCAGAAACCGCTGCATCGATCACCTCGGTATGACCCAGAGCATCCACCACATTCTGTGCAACGAGAACCTCGTTACATACAGAGCAGTGAGAACCTTCGGTCAAGCCGGTATTGGTACAGTCGGGAGCGACTGCAGCGTCGGTTACTGCGGTATGACCCAGTGCATCCACTACAGTCTGTGCAACGAGAACCTCGCCGCAGACATCGCAGTGAGAGCCTTCGGTCAAGCCG
>JAZQAQ010000247.1:0-8051 GCA_045545255.1 Eubacteriales bacterium
GTATTGCCGCTGGTCGGCTCAATGATGACCGAGCCTTCCTTGAGGACGCCTCGCTTTTCAGCATCGTTGATCATCGCCAGCCCCACCCGATCCTTCACAGACCCTGCAGGATTAAAGGATTCCAGCTTTGCCAGAATTCTCGCTTTGTTTTCCAGCCGCGCAAGCTCTAAAAGCGGCGTATTTCCGATCAATTGGTCAATAGACTTATAAATCATTATATCAACTCCCTAGGGGATTATTCGTGTCACCCTATTCTAATTTTTATCAAAAATCCCGATCAGATAACGGGCGGTATCTACCACAAACTGATCAAAGGAAGCGGTCATAGGCGCAGGAATTTTACTCCAGTTGATCTCATAGTTAAAGACCCCTTGGTAACCCACCTCTTTCAAGGCCCTCATCGTCTCTTCCCAAGGCAGAGTTCCGCAGAAGGGTGCGGTATGCATATCCACATCCCCCTCATTATCGTGAAGATGCAGCATTGTGATCCGCTCTCCCAGAATACGTACCGCGTGGGGGACGTTCTCATACTCGTGGTAACGATTACAGTTAGCATGCCCCACATCCAGGCAAAATCCCACCCGATATCCCTCCTCTTTGAGGATATCATAGGCGCGCAGAGGCACCGCCAACTCACGATGAGAACTGTTTTCGACTGTAATGGTAATTTCCTTTACACCTGTATCGGCGTACAACCGCTTGACATATGCCACCGTATTGACGATAGCCTCTTCCATATCGGCGCTTTTCTTATCCACGTGCACCACAGCCCACTTGGCACCCATCCGCTCTGCGGCAATCAAGGCGCGACAAGACATTTTGTGCGCCTCCAGATTCTCGGGATCGTCTAAATCCAAATAGTTATAGCGAAAAGGTAGATGACAGCTATTGATGGTTAAACCCAACCCCTCAAGCCGTGCCTTCTCAGCATCGACCGTTTGGAGCCAATCCTCCCCGTCCAGGAAAGGATCGTGCTGCTCCCCCTTTGCGATAACGGAACAAAGATCCATATCGATGGCGTTATATCCTACAGCGGCAAAATGCTCCGCCCGATGAAGTTTGATGGTAGCTGATAGTAACATTTTACACTCCTTAAAGCTTTGAAAAACCGTGACAATTAATCAAAGCGTCCAGCTTCTCACCCTTTTTGCAAAGCGGGCAGTCCTTTGCGGGTACGGAGAAATAGGCATCCAGATCCGAGGGATCGAATACCGAGTTAACGGCAAATCCGCCGATCTCCTTTTTAGTAGCAAAGATAGAGGCGATCCCCACCGCTTCACCGCCATAGTATTTGATCGCATCCAGCGCGTTCTGCACAGTCCCGCCGGTAGCGACGGAAACCGCCAGTACCAGGACGTGCTTCCCCTTAATCATAGGCACGATATTATCGCGGAAGAGCATCTGGGAGCCGCTGACCTCGGGGGTCACGACATAGATGGTCTGATGGGCGTTAATGTTTCTGAAATCATTGCGCACCAAAGAATCCGCAAGGCAGGTACCCACCACTTCTGTACCGTCCAGACACAAAATGGTATCCACAATGGTGGTAGAATACTTATACCCACCGCAAAGCTTGGCAGCCACAGCCTTCGCCTCCGAGAGACGGGACTTCTGCGCTGCAACATCGATATAATAGTTGCTATGAGCATTATTGGTTGCAAAATGACCCTTTGCAACACGCAAAAAAAGGTTGTTTTGATTGGTTTTGATCTTCAAAATCTTATCCGACGGCATAAAATAAGCCTCCTTCAATGGTTTTATATAATTATTATAAACGAATCCTATCTTGATTACAAGCACTTTCTCATCGAAAAATCAAATATAAAATTCCGTAGATCAGCGGCTGATGCACCATATAGATGACCAGCGAATGCCGTCCCAGCCACTCCAAAGGAGGGCAGGAAATTGCCGCAAGGCACGAAAAAAGCCGTTCCTTTTCAAAGATGCGATAAAAGAAATACCCCATCCAAAAGGCAAAAAGCCAGGGCAAAAGCGGCACATAATCCGTGGAAGCAAAGGCGGAATGAGGAAAACCGAAAAAGGCGGTAAAATGATTGGCATAAAGCCAATTGGGCAGATCCCATAGTCCTACCCTGCCCAATTCCACATTCTGTGTCAAAAGAAAAAGAAAGCTGCAAATCACCAAACCTATATAAGGTGACATCTTTTTAAAAAGCTGATCCATCGGAATGGTCAGAAGCATCGCCACCCCCAGCAGGGTCAATACACCAAACCAAATGGCATCCTGCGGCATTATGATCATAGTCGCAGCAGTGATCCCCGCAGAGCAGCCAAATACGACCAACCCGCGCTTCAGTTTTTTCCGCCCCATTGACCAGCAAAAGCCGGAAAGCAGAATAAACGCCCAGCGAATGGATAGCTGCCAGCCCTCTGCCCCCTCGGAACGAAACCAGTCCAACGGAACACTATGAAGAAACACCAGATCCCAAAGAAGGTGATATACCACCATATTGAGGATGGCGAATCCCCGCAAAAGATCGATCACCGTATATCGGCGCGCCATAGAATCCACCTCCATCTTCTTATTTTGAGGTATAAGGATAAAAGACCACGGACACCGTGGTCTTTTGCTTTGTTCTATTATTGCTCCTAGGGTGACAAGAGTCGAACCCGTCACGCCTGACAAATAATATTCTTTTGTTTTTTCTCGCCTTATCGCTTGTAATACGGCAGTATTACTGCGCTCTTCGGCTTCACCCCTCCAAAAAATTATTAATCTGTCAGGTCGAAGAGTTTCTCTTCGACGGCTTTTTTCGAAAGGGGATGCGTGAAATTTGCAGTAAGGCTGACGCCTTACAAAAATGAACGCAAGCAAGGCGGGAAAAGGCGTCAAGAGAAACCGTAACCGGTTCGACTCTTGTCACCCTAAGGTAGCGAGCATAACTGCTTTGATGGTATGCATTCTGTTCTCCGCCTGATCAAAGACAATGGACTGCTCACTTTCAAATACCTCGTCAGTGACCTCCATTTCATTGATGCCGAACTTCTCGTTGATCTCCTTGCCGACAGTGGTCTTGAGATCGTGGAAAGAAGGCAAGCAGTGCATAAATACAGCATTTTTATCAGCAAGAGCCATCAGTTCCTTGGTCACCCGATAGGGTACGAGGTTACGGATACGCTCTGCCCAAACCTCGGCAGGCTCACCCATAGATACCCAAACGTCGGTATAGACCACATCAGCCCCTTTGACCGCCTCCTTGGGATCCTCGATAAACTCCAGCACGGCTCCGGTTTCGGCGGCGATCTTTTTCGCCTCACCGATCAGTCCATCCACAGGCCAGCTTGCACGGGGCGCGCCGATCACGAAATGTAAGCCCATCTTTGCAGCACCGATCATCAGGGAGTTGCCCATATTGTAACGCGCGTCGCCCAGATAGACCATCTTAATGCCGCGGAGCTTGCCGAAATGCTCACGGATGGTCAAAAAGTCTGCTAAAATCTGCGTAGGATGATACTCGTTGGTCAAGCCGTTCCATACGGGCACTCCCGCACATTTAGCCAGCTCTTCCACCGTCTCCTGAGCAAATCCACGGTACTCAATACCGTCGTAGATCCGCCCCAGAACCCGCGCAGTATCTGCGATACTCTCTTTTTTACCGATCTGGGAGCCGAGCGGATCAAGATAGGTCACACCCATTCCAAGATCGTAAGCCGCCACCTCAAAGCTGCAGCGGGTACGGGTGCTGTTCTTTTCAAAGATCAATGCAATGTTCTTGCCCTCGCAGTAGCGATGCGGAATGCGATTTTTCTTTTTTTCCTTCAGCTCCGCCGCCAGATCCAAGAGGTCTTCGATCTCGGCGGGGGTATAATCCAATAATTTCAAAAAATGTCGATTTTTCAGATTCATACTTTATCTCCTGCAACTTTCTTAATGATCTCTGCCGCCTTTTGCAGCAATTCCATAGGGATATTGAGAGGCGGCAGCAGCCGTACCTTATTCTTTGCGGTCAGCACCAAAACTCCCAGCTCACGGCATCCTGCCACTACCTCGGCAGCGGGATGCTCCGTCTCCAGACCCAGCATCAGCCCCATACCGCTGACACTCTTGATGCCTGCGGCGCCACTGAAGGTCTGCACCAAATAAGCAGACTTCTCATTGACCTCCGCCAATAACTTATCATCTATCCGCTCCAGAATATGCAATGCCCCTGCCGCAGCAATGGGATTGCCGCCGAAGGTGGAGCCGTGGGAGCCGGGAGTAAGCACCGATTCCACCCGCTCGCCCATCATACAGACGCCGATGGGCAATCCGCCACCAAGCCCTTTTGCGGTGGTAACCACATCGGGATGCAGCCCAAAATTCATATATCCGTAAAGCTTACCGGTCCGTCCGTTTCCGGTCTGTACCTCGTCGATCATCAGCAGAATGTCTTGCTCATCGGCAATTTTCTGCAATCCTTGGCAAAACTCCGGAGTCAGCGGCAATACGCCGCCCTCCCCTTGAATGGGCTCTGCCATAATGGCAGCGATCTTATGCTCTGCCACCAGTTTTTCCACCGCCGCCAAGTCATTGGCAGGCGCGTGGAGAAAACCTTCGGTCAAGGGCTTGAAATCCTGATGAAAGACCTCCTGCCCCGTTGCGGCGAGGGTTGTCAGGGTGCGCCCGTGAAAGCTGTTTTCCAGCGTAATGACGGTGAAATAATCCTCTCCCTTTTTCTCCGCCGCATACCGCCGCGCCACCTTAATGGCGCACTCGTTTGCTTCTGCTCCGCTATTGCCGAAGAACACCTTTTTCATCCCGGTGCGCAGGCATAGCTGCTCCGCCAGCTTGACTTGGGGCGCAGTGTAAAAGAGATTGGAGGTGTGCTGCACCTGATGGAGCTGCTCCTCCACCGCCTTGACCCAGCCCGCATCGCAAGCACCTAAAAGGTTGACCGCGATACCGCTGCCCAGATCAATGTATTCCTTGCCGCTCTCATCCCAAAAGAGGGAGCCTTCCCCCTTCACGATCTCCAGAGGGAACCGATTATAAGTATGGGCAATATATTGGGAATCTAATTCTTTAATGCTCATTTTTGCCTTTCCTCTACCACCATAGTACCTGCGCCCTCATCGGTGAGGGTCTCGATCAAAATAGAGTGAGGCACACGCCCGTCCATAATGATCACCTTATGGACCCCGTGCTGAATGGCCTCAATACAGCATTCCACCTTGGGGATCATCCCGCCGGAGATCACGCCGGTCTCAAATAGAGTGTGTGCTTCTTCAATATCCAGTTCGGAAATAAGGGTTTCCGGATCGGCAGGATCACGCAGGATTCCTGCGATATCGGTGAGGGTGATCAACCGCTCTGCCTGCAGAGCACCTGCAATGTACGCGGCGGCAGTATCGGCGTTGATATTGTAAACATTTCCTTCCTTATCCACACCGACGGTGGAGATCACGGGGATATAACCGCGCTCCAGCAAATCTGTCACAGGAGTCACGTTGACCTCGGTGATCTTGCCCACATACCCGAGCTGCTCGTCCTTCATCTCACAGCGGATCATACGGTCATCCATACCGGAAAGACCCATCGCGCGACCGCCCTTCACCCCTAAGAGATTTACCAGACTCTTGTTGATCTTACCGGCCAGCACCATCTGTACGATATCTGCGGTTTCCTTATCGGTAACACGCAGACCGTTCAGAAAGACACTTTCTTTTCCCAGCTTCTTCATCGTCTCGGTGATCTCGGGACCGCCGCCGTGAACCAGTACGACCTTCACTCCGATGAGGGACAGCAGGACGATATCCTCCATCACCTGCTCCTTGAGCTGTTCGTTGATCATCGCATTTCCGCCGTATTTGATGACGACGATCTTGCCGTTGTATTTCTTAATGTAGGGCAGTGCCTGGGTCAGCACTTCTGCCCGTTGTGCGTTGGTAATTTCTAAAGCCATAGTTAATCTCCTTTATATGAGTCTCTTTTCAATAAAATCCCGGCAAGCCGGGATTTTTTTAGGTTCTGTAATCGCCGTTGATCTTCACATAGTCATAGGTAAGATCACAACCCCACGCAGTAGAAGCAGCCTCGCCGTCGTGGAGATCGATGAGGATCTCGATCTCCTTCTCCAGCAGTACTTTTTTTGCCAAGGACTCGGAAAACGGTACACCTGCGCCGTTTTCGCAGACCTTAACTTCTCCTGCGGGAGATGCAAACCGCACCTCCACCTTGGATACGTCTACCGCAGCTCCGCTGTAACCGATGGCGCAAAGAACACGCCCCCAGTTGGCATCCGCGCCAAACATAGCCGCCTTGGTCAAGGAAGAGCAGATGACGCTCTTTGCCACAGTTTTTGCGATCTGCAGATCAGGAGCGCCGTTAACCTTGCATTCCAGCAGCTTGGTTGCCCCTTCCCCGTCTCCGGCGATCCAGCGGCAAAGCTGGACGGTCACGGTGTTCAAAGCCTTCATAAAGGTCTCAAAGGCGTGCCCCTCTCTCTTGATCTGAGGGTTGCCCGCCCGACCGTTTGCAAGAATGACCACCATATCGTTGGTGGAGGTATCACCATCCACACTGGTCATATTAAAGGTATTCTGCACGTCGGTAGAGAGTGCCTTTTGCAGCATCTGGGTGCTGATGTCGCAGTCGGTAGTCAGAAAGACCAGCATCGTCGCCATATTGGGATGGATCATCCCGCTACCCTTGGCGATACCGCCCAGTCTGCAGACCTTACCGTTAACGGTAAACTCCACTGCGATCTCTTTGATTTTGGTATCGGTAGTCATAATTGCTTCTGCGGCAGCAAGACCGTTAGAGCGATCCTTGCCCAGATTATGCACCAATTTTTCCATATTCTTTTCAATGGGAGTAATATCCAGCGGTTGCCCGATAACGCCGGTAGACGCTACCAGTACGTCCTTATGGGAAAACTTCAGCGTCTCCCCCACCAGGCGGCACATCTTTTCCGCCACCTCGATCCCGTCAGCATTGCAGGTATTGGCGTTGCCGCTATTGCAGATGATTGCCTGCGCCAGCCCGTTTTTCAGATGGTCTTTGGTCACCGTCAGAGGGGCACCCTTAACCAGATTGGTGGTATAGACCGCTGCCGCATTGGCAGGGACTCTGCTGAAGATCAGTGCCAGATCTTTTTTAGATTTATTCTTACGAATTCCGCAATGGATCCCGCTGGCTCTGAAGCCGTGGGGAGCCACAACGCCGCCTTTAACAAATTTCATAACAATCTCCATTCTGCCGCTAAAGCGTCAGCACAAAAAGGAATATAAATCTCCTATTACTCCAAATTCTTATCCGGTGCATCGCCCAGCACGAGGTTCATACATTCCAGTGCTGCGCCGGATGCGCCTTTTCCAAGATTATTATAACGGGCGAGAAGAAGGATCCGCTCCTCATTCCCCTGGACGGTAATCTCCATTTTATCGCTGTCCTCAAAGGCAGCGGCGGAGTAAAAACCGTCATCATCGGGCGTCTCGCTCCAGATAACGATAGGTCCTTGATACTGCTTGCGGTAGATCTCCTTGATCTCTTCAATACCGAAGCCCTCGTTGAGCTGGCTCTTGAAGAGCGGAACCGTCACCGCCATACCACTATAGAAATTCGAAACGATGGGGCAAAATACGGGATCATTCTCAATTCCTGCCACCGCCTTCATTTCGGGCAGATGCTTATGGGTCTGCCCCAAAGCATACTGACGGGGGGCGGTATATAGAGGATCAAGCTCCCCATCCTCATACTGGGCGATCATCTTTTTTCCGCCACCGCTGTAACCGGTGATGGAATGGCAGGTCAGAAGCGCATCCTTCGACAGAGCACCTGCCTGTACCAAGGGTGCCACCAGTGCAATAAAGCCGCTGGCGTGGCATCCGGGGACTGCGATCCGCTTGGCATTTTGCACCTTTTTCCATTGTTCTTCGGAAAGTTCGGGAAAACCGTAGCACCACTCGGGATTGGTTCTGTGTGCCGTGGAGGTATCCAGTACCACCGTATCGGGGTTTTCGATCATACCGACCCCTTCTCTTGCCGCATCATCCCGCAGGCAGAGAAAGGCAATGTCTGCCTTATTCAGCATCTCTTTCCGCGCTGCGCG
>JAZQAQ010000248.1:0-4364 GCA_045545255.1 Eubacteriales bacterium
ACATCGTCACTTTTATGATATAATCGATTTTTTAAATCCGGGAGATCTTTTGGTCGTCAACGATTCTAAAGTTATCCCCGCGCGAATTTTCGGTAACCGTGCCGGCACCGGCGGTTTGGTAGAAGTGTTGATGCTGAAGGCGCTGGAAGAAAACGTGTGGGAAGTGCTTGTTAAGCCCGGCAAAAAAGCGCGTCCTGGTCAGATTATTGAATTTCAAGAGGGGATGACCGGTACTGTCCTGGAGATTTTAGAAGACGGTAAGCGAAAGATTTGCTTTGAGCATCAAGCTTCGACGATCTATGAGGTGCTTGATAAAATCGGCAAAATGCCACTGCCACCCTATATAACCGAGCAGTTAAAGGATCAAGGGCGTTACCAGACTGTCTACGCGAGGGAGCTTGGATCTGCTGCCGCACCAACAGCAGGTCTGCATTTCACTGACGATTTGATGGAAAGAATCAAAGAAAAAGGGGTAAAAATTGCGCCGGTGACCCTGCACGTCGGATTGGGTACGTTTCGTCCCGTAAAGGAAAAAGAAATCACAAAGCATATTATGCATACGGAATATTTTTCTATACCCGAAGATACCATCCGACTCGTCAAGGAGACCAAGGCATCCGGCGGTCGTGTCATTTCTGTGGGTACAACGGCTACACGCACCCTCGAAAGCGGATTTGATAATGAACTTCATTGTGTGCAGCAATCCGGTGAGACGGGAATATTTATATACCCGGGTTATCAGTTTAAAGTAATCGATGCTTTGATTACGAATTTCCATCTGCCTAAAAGTACATTGATGATGCTCGTGAGTGCATTGGCGGGGAAGGAAAATATTATGACAGCTTACCGCGAGGCGGTGGAGGAGCAATATCGTTTCTTCAGCTTCGGTGATGCAATGTTTATTTGTAATTAGGAGATATGAATGTTTAAGATAATTAAAAAAGATCAGCGCGCAAGATTGGGAACATTTGAGACGGTCCACGGCACGGTAAAGACTCCCGTCTTTATGAATGTGGCAACTTGCGGTGCGATTAAAGGCGCAGTCTCTGCATTAGACCTTAAGGATTTGAAATGTCAGGTTCAGCTTTGCAATACCTACCATCTGCACTTGCGTCCGGGCGATGAGATTGTTAAAAAGCTGGGCGGGCTCCATAAGATAACTCGCTGGGATGGGCCGATTTTGACCGATAGCGGCGGTTTTCAGGTGTTTTCCTTGGCAAAACTGCGCAACATTACCGAAGAGGGCGTGACCTTTAATTCCCATATCGATGGTCATAAGATTTTTATGGGTCCTGAAGAAAGTATGCAGATCCAATCTAATCTTGGTTCAACCATTGCAATGGCATTTGATGAATGTGTCGAAAATCCCGCAACATATGACTATGTGAAACAATCTGCGGCGCGAACGGTTCGCTGGCTGGAGCGATGCAAAAAAGAGCACGATCGTTTAAACGATTTACCGGACACCTGCAATCCTCATCAGATGCTCTTTGCAATTAATCAAGGCGGGACCTACAGCGATCTTCGTATCGAAAATATGAAGCAAATCGTTGAAATTGGTGCCGACGGATATGCAATCGGCGGTCTTGCCGTGGGGGAGACGGCTGAAGAGATGTATCGTGTTCTGGACGATGTAATTCCTTATGCACCCGAAGATAAGCCGAGATATCTGATGGGTGTTGGTACTCCTGTTAATATATTGGAAGGGGTTGCGCGCGGAATTGACTTTTTCGATTGTGTAATGCCTGCACGAAACGCTCGCCATTCACACGTTTTTACCAACGATGGCGTTATGAACCTTCTGAATAAAAAATATGAACTGGATGAACGTCCCTTGGATGAGCAATGCAGCTGTCCGACCTGCCGTAATTTCAGTAGGGCATATATTCGCCACCTCTTTAAAGCAGGCGAAATGCTGGCAATGCGTCTTTGTGTTATGCATAACCTTTATTTCTATAACGATTTAATGGAGCAGATTCGTAATCATCTGGAGACAGGGGATTTTTATGAATGGAAGGAAGAGAAGGTGCAAGCATTGTCAAAGCGCATTTAAAGGTTGACAATGTCGGTGTTTTTAGATATAATTCAAATAATAAATACAAAGGAGAATGTTAGAAAATGGAATTTTTAACTCAATACGGCGGTATGCTTTTGATTCTGGTCGTTATGATCGGCTTTACGGTCATTATGAGCAGAAAAGATAAGAAGCGTCAGCAAGAGCGGCAGAATATGCAGAACAATCTCGAGCCCGGTGATACTGTACTGATGGAGTGTGGCATTGTCGGTAAAGTGGTTTCCACCAAGGATCTTGAAACTATCGTTATCGAGACCGGCTCTGATAAGACAAAGCTTCGCTTTAAGAGATGGGCGATCGCTTCTAAGATCGACGAGTAAGTCATAATACGCTCAACTCTCTCATAGGATGTATTACCAACTGTGAGGGAGGATATCGGAATGAAATTCGAAGAGACTAAAAAAATCACAGCGCTTGGCGTTGTGATTTTTTCTTTTATTGCATTATTGATCTGCTTGGTATTAATGATGTCTGTTTACGGGTTGACAGCATTATTGGTACTGAAAACCGCACTGCCAGAAACTGCACTGAAAATCGGCGGCGTATTAGGCAGTGGGATCGGTATCATTGCTTCAACTGCGTTTCTTACTAAAAAGGGGAGAGTGAAAGGAATCGTTTCTGCGGGGATAATGTCCGGTTGCATTCTGCTTTTTAAAATCCTCGGAAATGCAGCTTTGGATATGGGGGGATACTTTAATTGGTACGGCTTTATCGGTTCCTTATTTACGATCGTATTTGCTTTTATCGGAGCGGTGGTCGGAAGTGCATTAAAAAGGTGAGGATGTATTGTCATTTTGCATAAACCGTTTCTTTTTAAAAATCTTTTTTAAAATACCTCTTGACTTTTCAGAAACACTTTATTTGGTCTTTTATTATTTAGAAACAACCATATCTTGTGCTGTGTAATGCGCCTACCATAAGTTTACATAATATTTATACTGTAGTTTACATAATTTACTTTATGCAGATTTTACAAAAAATGTTTTTCTCAAAAATTCGACTTGATTATGTGGTGTTTTTGAGGTAAAATGGTTACGCTGTTCGGGAGAAACGGGCAGCGTATTTCTTTACATAATTTTTTGCATATCGGTGGACAATCCCTCATATTGTATGATGAGGTGATTTTATGAACCGTATTTTATCAAGCATCAAGAGGACCTATATTCACGAATTACCGATCATTAAACTGTATTTTATTTTATATTTGGTTGGTGTATTCATCGGCGTATTCGGAGCGGTTATGCTACGGGATGATTTTTCTGTCCAAGCGCAATTGCTTTTCAGTCCTGAAAACAGCAGTGGTTTTTTCGCCGCTTTTTTGCAGCAGTTTTTGTATTTTATATTTATCTTCTTTTTGGGCCTTACAGTTTTGGGAATTCCGTTAATCCCGCTGTTCCCTCTATACAAAGGCTTTTCTATCGGTCTTTTAATTACACTTGCTGTGATATTATCCGGCGTGCGCGGCTTATTTTTCGGCACGCTGGCATTTTTTGTCCAAAATGCACTTTATTCGTTGCTCGGATACTTCGTTTGCTATTCGTCCGCTCGTCTTTCTATCGCTCTTTTTGAGCTATTAAAGGGAAGAGGAAAGCACGGCGCATCCCGCAAAGAGTTTATTCGTCACATCTATTGCTTGATTGCCGTCACGCCGTTTTTATTTATCGGTGCCCTTTGGGAAGCTAAAGTCGTACCGTTCATTCTCGGATTATTTTGATTTTATGAAAGGAGGAAGTGTTTTGGAGCGTACATATATCAGTTTTTGCAATTATTTAATGACTAAAAAAGGCACATCCGCCAATACTCTTTCCTCCTATCAGAGAGATCTTCGTCAACTGATGAATTATCTTCGCGAAAAGAATATTAATGATTGGACCTTTGTTTCCGATACAGTTCTCATCAACTATTTCGATTCCTTAAAAAAAGCAAACAAGAGCGAGGCAACTATTTCGAGATCTATGTCTACTATGCGTTGCTTCTTTAAATATCTTGTTTCTAAAAAAGCAATTCCTTCCAGCCCAATGATCGGTATCAAAGGGTTGAAAGGCGAAACCAAACTTCCTGAAGTATTAACCAACGACGAGGTTGAACTTCTTCTTTGGCAACCCGATATTTTAACCGTTAAGGGGATTCGCGATAAAGCTATGCTCGAAGTTCTTTATGCCTCGGGCATCCGTGTCAGTGAATTATTGACCTTGAAAGTCTCCAACGTTAATTTGGATGTGGGTTATTTGATGATGAATCATCACGAAGAAAATGAACGCATCATTCCGTTGTATAACTTAGCGGTGCA
>JAZQAQ010000249.1:0-16733 GCA_045545255.1 Eubacteriales bacterium
GCTCTGCCAAAAGGGAAAAATCATAAAGGATCTGACGCTCCGGCAGATACCCGAAGTCCACGTTCTTCAAAGCGACCTCGCCCTGTACCTGCTCCAACGGCTCCGCATCGGGCAGATCGGCAGGCTCAGGTGCTTCGTCCATCAGTCCGAAAATTCGCTCGGCAGCGGAAAGTGCCGACTGAATCTCGGTGAAGATATTTGCGATCTCCTGAATGGGTCCGGAAAAACGGCGGCTGTATAAAATGTAGCTGGAGATGTTGCCGATGGTGATGGCGGCTCCGCCCGAGAGGATGTACAAAAAGGCACCTGCCACCGAGATCAATGCCAGTGAGAGGTTATTGATCAGATTCATAGAGGGACCCATCGTGGCACCGTAATATTCCGCCCTATAGTAGGCGTTTACCACTTCTTTATCCTCTTGATCGAAATCTACCAGCACATTTTGCTCCTGATTATAGGACTTGAGGGTCTTTTGTGCAGAGATCTTCTCCTCCACAAAATCGTTGAGCTCGCCTAATTTTTTGCTTCTCAGCCGAAAGAGGGGACGTGTGTGCTTGGTTTTGGTCCGTACCATCAAAAGGGAGAGGGGAATGGTGAGGACGGTGACGATCAAAAGCAACGGGCTGATCCGCGCCATCATATAGAAGGAGCCCACCAACGTAATGCTGCCCGTAAAGATATGGATCACGTCCGAAGCGAGAGACTGGCTGATGTTATCCGCATCATAGGAAATGCGGCTTAAAATATCTCCGGGGGGATGGCTGTCGTAAAAGCCCACAGGCAGAACCGCCAGCCGTTCAAAGAGATCCTGACGGATGCGGAAGGTGACGTTTCTGGCAATGTGGATCATCACCAGCTGCAGGGCGTAGGACATCCCCGCCGAAACTACATAGAAGATAGCCATCAGTCCTGCATAGTGCAGTACGGCATCAAAGTCCACCTTTCCTTTACCGCCGGTGGCGGCGTCAATGGCGCGCCCCGAAAGCTCCGGTGCCAAAAGGGCTAAAATATTGGCAATGACCGCCAAAAGGATGGCGAGTGCCAAAAACCATTTGAATTTCCAAAGATAATCGAATAGACGGAGAAGAGCAGATTTTTTTCCGATCTTATTGCTCATTTTGCTACCTCCTCTCCGGTCTGCAATGTATAGATCTCTTGATAGAGGGGACATTGCGTCAGTAATTCGTTATGGGTGCCCAGCCCTTGAGGAATTCCGTCCTCCAGTACCAGAATGAGGTCGCAATGGCGCACCGAGCTGACCCGCTGGGCGATGATGATAGAGGTGGTATCTGCATAATTCTCCCGCAGGGTCTTGCGCAGTGCCGCATCGGTCTTGAAATCCAGCGCACTGGAGGAATCGTCCAAAATGAGAAATTCGGGTTTGCCCGCCAAAGCGCGGGCGATGAGCAGGCGTTGCTTTTGTCCGCCCGATAGGTTGGATGCCTTGGGTTCAATGAGCGCAGAAAGTCCGCCCTTTTCATCCACGAATTTTTCTGCTTGAGCATCTCGCAGTGCCACGCGGAGCTGCTCCTCGGAGAGATTTCGTCCGATGCGGATATTTTCACCGATGGTATCGCGGAAGAGCTGATCGTTTTGAAAGACCACGCCGAAGCTTTCACGGATCTCGGTGGGGGTCATACTCTTGAGGTCCTTGCCGTTCAAAAGAATGCGCCCCTCATCAGCGTCGTAAAAGCGCATTAACAGGGAAACGAGGGTGCTTTTTCCCGCGCCGGTCGGTCCCAAGATCCCGAGACTTTGCCCCTTTTTCAGCTCGAAGGAGATACGGGACAAATTAGGAGTCTTTTTGTGATAGGAGAAGGTGACGTCCTCAAAGCGGATGACGGCATCCGTTTCCTCTGCCTTATGCTCCTCGATCAGCAGGGTAGTGGGCAGATCGAAGATTTCCTGAATCCGCTTGGAGGAGGCAAGGGCGCGGGAGAACATCGAGATGACGCGGGTGAGCATCATCACTGCATTGAGGATAATGGTGAAATAGGAAAGGAAGGCGGTAATGGTACCGACGCCCGTCCCACCGGTATGTACCCGCCAGGCACCCACCACCACTACCAGTACCAGCCCCAGATTCAGAATCAGATTCATAACGGGGGAGTTGATCGCCATCGTACGGTTTGCAAGGCTCTCCGCCTTATAAACGCCACGATTGACGAAAAAGAAACGGGCTATTTCGTCCTCGGTTTTGGAAAGAGCCTTGATGACCCGCACTCCGCTTATATTTTCCCGTACGGTGCGTACCAGCATATCGTTGCGCTCCTGCAGAGTGGCAAAAAGGGGAACCGTTCGCTTGGAAAGAAGATAAACGGTGATCCCCATCAGGGGAAGCATCGCGGTGAGGATACCCGCCAGTACGGGATCCAGCGTCCAAGTGACGATGATACCGCCGACGATCAAGAGGGGTGCACGCACGCCGAGACGCTGCATCATCCCGATCATATGATGGAGATTATAGGTATCGGTGGTCATACGGGAGATAAGAGAGGGGATGGTCGCCGCATCCACCTGAGGATTGGAAAGGGCAAAGATCTTTTTGAAGAGATCGTGGCGGATATCAAAGATGGCATCCCGCGCCACCATCGAAGCGTTGCGGTTGGCAAGGATGTTGCCGCCCCACGCAAAGGCGGCGCAGAGCAGCATCAGGATGCCCCACCAGATCACGGGTGTTATCGCATTGGTGGGGATGACTTTATCAATGATGTGCGCCAGAATGTAGGGGAGCACCAGATCCATAATGGTGCCGAAAAACTTAATGATAAAGCCCATAATCATTCTGCGAAGATGAGGTTTGATATATTTGAGGATCAGTCGCATTTGAAATCCTCCACTTCTGCAAAATTATTTTTGCGGGCAGCAGACGCCCGATCTGCGAGCGTCTGGAGAGTGGCGGCAAACTGCTCTTGTTCCCGAGGGGAGAGGGCAGAGAGCAACCATTGGTAATACCGATCGGTCAGCACGTGATCCTGCGCCCGCACCGCGTCTGCTTTGGGGGTGGAGGCGATCAGACGCTCTCTGCGGTCCTCCCGATTGACGGTACGGGTCAGATATCCTTCTCTTTCCAGCCGATGAACCAGTCGGGTCACCTGGGATTTATCCACCCCTAAATGATCCGCAAGCTGCTGCTGGGAGATCTGCTGATGAAAGGAGATCACCCGCAGGGCGTGGCTTTCCTGGGCGGTCAGTCCGTCGGTGGAAACCATATTATTGTATCGCTGGGCGTTCCGCGTAATTCGGTTGAAGCAGCGTTTGCAATTTTCCAATTCGGCACCTCCTAAAGAATAGTTGACATTGCAACTAAATTTTATCGCAAATTAGTTGCAATGTCAACTATTTAGACGAGAAAAAATCGCCCCTGTAAGTTACAAGGGCGATTAAAAATTCACGCTATTCTTGCGGACTCCCGCCAATCTGCACCCAGAGAAAGGGTCAGCTTGGTTTCATACCATCCTTCCAGCGCGGTCTTCAGAGCATCATCCGACTGGGCAAGGATCAGGTCTGCTTGGAAATAATAGTCCCTCAAAAGGGGTTGCAGATCCTCGGGTCGGATATTGCGGGCGTTCAGTTCTGCTAATTGCTCGGCAGTGAAATAAGCCTCGATGCTTTGGCGGTTACGCTGATCATTAAATTCCCGATACATCCCCATCGTCCACTGGGAGAGGTCACGATCGGCAAGCTCGGGATTGGTAGCGGCAAGCAACTCTGCCATCTCCCGATCTAAAAGCCAGTGGGAGGAAAGCTGCTCGTATTGCCAATAGGGCATATTTTCCATATTGGGATCGTCATAGCCGTGGGCACGCAGCTCGGCATAGAAGTCCTCCCGTCCGCCGTATTCCTTGAGCGGGGTATCGTTGAGGACCTTGGCGGGATCCAGATTGGGGATTTCAATCCCTAAAGAGGCGGGGAGCAGAACTGCTTCTGTGATGGCATTGGGCTTTCCTGTCCGCTCGTAGCGGGCAAGTCCCATCTTGACCTCTTCACGGGTATAGCCCGCTTCGGTGATACGGGTATTCTCTGCCAGCTCCGTCGGTGCAAAGCCCAGTACGGAAAGGCTCATTATTAAGCAACCGCAAAGGATGAATTTCAAAAGCTTGGTCATAATCAACGCCTCCTTTCAATTTCAGCATAGCACGGTGTATATCCAAAGTCAAATTACTTTTTCCTACAATTTGGGAACAATTCTGTAACCATCCGCCCGAAAGTTTCAAAAGGGTAACAAAAGCGCCCCAAGCATTGCTTGGAGCGCTTCATTCGGTTACAATTTGAAATTTTTATGCCGTTTTCTTTGAAAGAAACTTCAGCAGGGTCAAGAGGGCAAGCAGCAGTACGAGGGAGACGCCCAGTACCACGAATACGTTCTGCACAAAGCCTGCCAGCAGATAGCCGACCAGAGATACGCCTGCCACGGTCAGCGCATAGGGCAGCTGGGTAGCAACGTGGTTGACGTGGTCGCTCTTGGCACCTGCAGACGCCATAATGGTGGTATCGGAGATGGGGGAGCAGTGGTCACCGCAAACAGCACCTGCCAGACAAGCGGAGATGCAGATGACGACCATAGCGGGAATGGCAGCACTGTCGGTAACACCGGCAAGCTGATTCTCAAAGACGCCCGTAACGATGGGGATCAGGATACCGAAGGTGCCCCAAGAGGTACCGGTTGCAAAGGAAAGACCGCAGGCAACCAGGAAGAGCAGGGCAGGCAGCAGGAGCTGCAGGGCCTTGGCACTCTCTACCAGAGCGGCCACATAGCCGCTGGCATCCAGAAGTCCGGTCATAGCCTTGAGACCCCAGGCGAAGGTCAGGATCAGAATGGCGGGAACCATCTGCTTGAAGCCCTCGGGGATAGCGGAGGTGCACTCCTTGAAGGAGAGTACACGGCGGCAGATAAAGTAGATCATATTCAGGACCAGAGCGGCGATGGAGCCCATAGCGAGACCGTATGCTGCGTCGCAGTCTGCAAAGGAATTGATGAAGCTTTCGCCTGCAAAGAAGCCGCCGGTATAGACCATTCCTGCCACGCAAAGGATGATCAGAATGACTACAGGGATGATCAGGTCAAGGACCTTACCGCGCGGATTGGATTTTTCCTCTTCTCCACTGCTGAACTGCTCTCCGCCGGAGGTATGAAGATCACCGGCAAGGGCGTTCTTTTCAAAGCGCTTCATAGGACCGTAGTCCAGCCCGGAAAAGGCAACAAAGAGCACCATAGCAATGGTCAAGAGTGCATAGAGGTTATAGGGGATGGTCTGGATAAAGAGGGCGATACCGTTGACGCCCTCCACCGTACCGGAAACGTCTGCTGCCCAAGAAGAAATGGGCGCGATGATGCAGATGGGAGCGGCGGTAGCGTCGATGAGATAAGCCAGCTTGGCGCGGGAGATGCGGTGCTTATCGGTGATGGGACGCATCACGCTGCCCACAGTCAGACAGTTGAAATAGTCATCTACGAAGATGAGAGAACCCAGACCGAAGGTGGCAAGCTGCGCGCCGCGACGATTCTTGATCTTGGTAGCTGCCCATTCGCCGTAGGCGCGGCTGCCGCCGGCACGATTCATCATCACGACGATGGCACCCAGTACCACCAAGAAGATGAGAATACCCACGTTCCATTCATCAGCCAAGTTAACGATAAAGCCTTCGTGAACGACGGCGTTGAACATCGTTTCAAAGCTGAAGCCCGTATTGCTGATGGCGTAAAGAATGCCGCCGGAGAGGATACCCAGGAACAAAGAGGAATAGACCTCCTTGGTGATCAGCGCCAGTACGATGGCGATGATGGGCGGAAGCAGTGCCCAGAAGGTTCCTTCAAAGAAGGAAGAGTATTCTTCTTCCTCTTCTTCGGTTTCGGTAAGGATTTCTTCGGCGCCGTCTTCGGGAGCAAGTACGGTGGAATTATTCTCGGGAGCGGTTTCCGCGTCGCCCTCGGGCATCACTTCTGCGCTGCCCTCCGAGCCGTCGGAGACGGTGCCTGCGGCATTGCCCGCAGAGCCTTCCACGGACTCACCTGAGCCGGCAGAACCGCTGACTCCTGCGCCTGCAGAGCCATCCACAGAGGGTTCTGCACCCGGTGCGGGGTCGGTGACGCCGACGGCGGGAGCTTCCGCATCCCCGCCTGCGGGGCTGCTAACAGATTCGTCCAGAATGATGGCGGCAGAGCAGGTGAAGCTGCCCAGCATTCCCAAAATGAGAATCAGGGCGAAGCTGCGGCTCAGCAGCCTGCGATGATTTAAGATCCAATTCATAATGATCCCTCCTAAAAAAATGTAAAATAAAAGCCTGCAAAGAATGGAAATACCTTCTTTACAGGCGTAAAAAAGATGGCACTCCACAATCTTTGTGACAGTCCGACGCATTTTTTGCGCCGCCCCAGCAGCCGCTCCCTTGGGTTAAAAGAGCGGAAACTTCGGCAGCATTGCCTTTCATCGGTCTTCCGCTTAAACCCGTAAGAAAACCGTTACTGATCAATGCTGCGCCTCCATCGGCTATTCATTTTTAAAGATAGTATCATAAAGGTGCAGAGGTTGTCAAGTCGTTTTGAGTAAATTAATTCAGATCGCTCTGAAATGCCACCGCCTTACCCAGTATATGAATACGTTCCAGCTCCTCGCCTGCATAAACCAAAGGCGCATAGCGGGGATTCTCTGCCGCAAGGGTCAGCATCCCTTGATCCGGAAAGTAATATACCCGCTTGAGGGTAGCAGAATCGTCGATGACCACTGCCGCGATCTCGCCGTTTTCCACTGCCGATTGCTGACGGATAAAGACGATGTCTCCGTCCATAATCCGCGCTCCGACCATACTATCGCCCTTTGCCCGCAGGCAAAAGTCTGCTCGGATCCCTGCATTCGGTTCTGCATAGCAGCCGTATTCTTCGTTGGTGAAGATGGGGGTACCGCAGGCAATCTCCCCCAGCATCGGGATGCGCCGCACTTCCTCCTTTGCAGAGCGATGGGCTTGCATCCAGTCTTCCTTATTCTTATAAGGGGATTTCCCTAAAAGATAGTCGGTATCCACTGCAAAAAAATCCGCAATGGCAGAAATAGTGTCAAAGCTCGGCTCTCGCTCGCCCCGTTCATACATATTAATACTGCTTTTGGAAAGTCCAAGTGCCTCCGCCAAGCCTTGCTGGGATAGGGTACTTTCTTGCCGCAGTTTTTTTAATTGATGGGAGAATTTGCTCATAGTATCACTCCTTTGATGATATTGTACACTAAAAGTGCTCAAATGTCAAGGAAAATAAAAAATATCTTGACAGATGTGCACGATATGTGTATAATAAGGATACAGCATTCAAATGAAAGTCATTCCCTGCCGATGCAGACAGGTTGCTGCTTTCTGTCACCCCAAAATAAACCGCCGAAGACCCGTTTCCTTCTCCGGTTACAGGCTGATTTGGGGCGCATTGCAGGAAAAATCAAATTTTTTTATTCATAAGACATCTTTCGACTGCTTATGGGAAAATAATTTGCTATCATTTGGGTGAATGGGGCGAAAAGCATTCTGCCCCAAACGCCGTTGCCTTCATCAGCAGGCGTAAGATTGAGGAGGAATACATAGATGAAAGAACTGTATGAGAAAATGACAATGGTCCTGCTGCAGACCGATGAAGAGGCAGCAGGTCAGAATCGAGAGTGCTTTTCGGAATTGGGGCTGGAGGTGCTGGGGGTCTGCGGCAGCGGTCCGGAAGCGGTACGGGTGATCACCGAGCTGCAACCGGATGTGGTGCTGATGGATAGTTTTCTTCCCGGCAGAAGCAGCTACGATATCATCGAGTCGCTGCAGGAGGTGGGGTATCGCAAGAATACCGCCATCGCCGTCCTTTCCCAGGTGCCCAATGATCGGCTGGCGCAGCAGGTGATGGACGCAGGCGGCGATCTTTTCCTGCTGCCGCCTTTGGATTATCAGTTTATTCGCGATAGATTTGTGGCGATTCTGGATAAAAAGCGTGCAGGCTCGGATCCTGCACCCAATGACGGTCGGTTTGAATTGGAACGGTATGTGGCGGAGCTGATGCACGAAGTGGGCGTCCCCGCCCATATCCGTGGATATGATTATATTCGGGATTCCATTATGCTCTCGTTGAATGATCGGAATATGCTCAAAGCGATCACCAAGGATCTTTATCCCACTGTAGCAAAAAATAACGGTACCACGGCCTCACGGGTAGAGCGTGCCATCCGCCACGCCATCGAGGTGGCTTGGGGGCGTGGAGATATCGATACCTTGAATGCCATCTTCGGATTTACGGTCAAAAGCTCCAAGGGCAAGCCTACCAACGGAGAATTTATTTCTATGTTGACCGAGCGGATTCGGTTAGATAGAAAAATAGCGGTATAAGAGACTGTCAAAAAAGTCCCCGACCGCAGAAAAATGTGGAAAGGGAAGAAGTGAAACCAATTTATAAAGCTTTTCATAGGGAAGGAGTCATACTCTTTCCCTATGTTCTTTTATAAGCAAAAATTCCGCATAGCAATGCGGAATTTAATTGAAATTTTTCTGCTATCCGCCAAACCGCTCTCTCGTAGTATCACATACGACTTCGGAGCGGTTTGACGAATTCGGAAACATTTTTGAGAGTCTCTCGGTGCGTCAAAAAATAAAAGATAGTTTTTTATGCATTTTCAATCATTGTGCGCAAGCGTTCTGCGGCCGCATAGGCACGGGCGTAGTACTGCTCGGAGGTCATTTCCTCATAGCCCATAAATCCGGTGATATCGGGGGTGCGATACCAGGTCTCCAGCATCAAAGGTCCGTCGTAAGGAGAATTTTTGATGTTGCGCGCCGCCTTCTCCCAGTCCACCTTTCCGTCGAAGGGCAAAAGGTGCTGGTCCTGATTAAAGACGCCGTGATTATCCTGAATATGGACGCAGATCAGCCGATTACCAAAGAGAGGCATATATTCCCGCCCGTTTGTAAAGCAAAGCTCGTGACCGGTATCCCAGCAGAAGCCTACCTCGGGGACGTCCTTATATTCTTCCATCATAAAAGCAAGGTTGGCAAGCATCCGCTGGTTTTCAAAAGCGGGACGAACGCCTTTTTTGACGGCGTATTCGACCAGATCATTGAATCGCTTATAGCCTAGATCGTTGATGCGGGGCGGGGTCAGACCGGAGCTTAAATGGATGACGGTCTTGGGAATATCGTAGGCGGCGCAGGTATCGACGGTATCCTTCAACCGTGCCAGCATCTGCTCGCCCTCTTCACCGGGCAGCCACATATTGTTGATGCCGTCAAAGGGGGCGTGGAGATTATCCATCATCAGCCCCGCCTTCTGCGCCGCTTTGATCCGCATCGGATCGTTGCCGCAGAAAAGGTACTCAAACCCTGCGTTTTTTATGATTCGTAAAAAGTCGTCAAAGCTGCCGTCCTTCAGAGTGGCGGCACTAATTCCTAATTCTCTCATTTTTGCGCATCCTTATGGTTTTGGATTAGTTCTTTAGCAGTCCCCTGCAGTTGATCCACCATTTCAGGCAGGAAGTTGGTGGACTGCGCCTCGTAGCCGCCCGATTGGAAGGCTTCGGCGGTGGGGAAGTACCCTTGGGAGCCGTTGGCATTGCAGGCAGAGAGGATAAAGAGATCGGGATAGGTCTCCCGCAGAATGTCGGCATACTGGGTAAAGGCTTCGCCGGGATAACCGGCAATCACGATATTACCGAAGCCGATCACCGAAACGGGGGCTTTGATAAAGAGGGACAGATTATCCAATCTGGAAATGCGGCGGCAGACGGCCTTATCCGCCATAATGAACCCTTCGGGCCATTCGCCGGTCTCCTCAAAGCGTCGGACGATGGCTTTGCATTCCTCCATCCGCTCGATGCCGTCGCAGCGGGTGCGCAGCAGCTTTTGCTCGACCGCCGCGGTGAGGATTCCCTCCTCGCAGGGCGCGGTTTTATCCCAAAGAGCGACCACCGCATCGGCGACGGTGCGTCCCATAAATTCGGTATGAAGATACTTTTTATCGGGGTCTTTTGTCGGCGCTTTCATAGGATCAAGGTGGTTGGTATCCCCCTGACAGCCGTTGACCAGAATACAGTGAACGCCCAGATCACGTTCGGTAAAGCGGCGGGCAAAGCCGGGCCAGTCGGCGGAAAATTGGTTGCCGCCGACGGTATCGGGATGGGTGGCAAAGCCCACCAAAGCAATGTCCTTGGCACCCTCACGGGTAAATTTCACCAAACGGACGTGATTATCCGCCTCCCCGATGGGAGAAAGCTCGTTGGGGTCGATGGGCTTTTTGGGGTTGGTGACGGAATTACCGTTTTTATCAATAAAGCG
This sequence comes from Eubacteriales bacterium, assembly GCA_045545255.1. Classification (GTDB taxonomy): domain Bacteria; phylum Bacillota; class Clostridia; order Oscillospirales; family QAKW01; genus QAKW01. The sequence goes on from JAZQAQ010000249.1 coordinate 10,285, forward strand.
GCGGACAAAGGAAATAGGAGTAGCGGTTTCCTTTTGAGCAACGGAAAGCTTCGCCTCTGTCAGATCGTCCAGTGCCATCTTTACCACGTCGCAGTATTTTCTCCTAAGCCACTCGTCGTAGAGAGGCTCGGTGATGCCGGGGGTAAAGGGGGTGGTGGAGGTGTGCTGATGGATCGCCTGCAGGATGATATGATCGGCGGGAATGCCGAACTCTTTTTCCAGCATCAGACGGATGGGGGTGTCTGCCGCCTCGGTCATATACATAAAGTCGCCGGTGATGATAACGGCGGTCTCCTCTCCCTGTCGGAGAGCGAGGGCATTCAGCTCAACGGGATCCTTGATGCCGTCGGAGACCCGAAGGGCAAAATACCCCGTGAGCATCGTGCCGAAGGGTGGGGTGATATCAACTCTTGCAAATCCTGCTTTCATTATGATTCTCCTTTATCTTCCATCTGGGCGGTATAAAGACTGTAGTAAAGACCTTTCTTTGCCAGCAGTTCTTCGTGGCTGCCCTCTTCCTGAATGTTTTTATCTGCGATATAGAGGATCTTATCGCAGCCTGCAATGGTAGACAAGCGGTGGGCAATGATGAAGGAGGTACGCCCCTTCAAGAGATTGGCAATGCCCTCCTGCACCAGCTTCTCCGTCTCGGTATCGATGGAGGAGGTGGCTTCGTCCAGAATCAGAATACGGGGGTCGGAAAGGACGGTACGGGCAAAGCAAATGAGCTGACGCTGACCTGCGGAAAGGGTAGAGCCCTTTTCGTTGACCTCGGTATCGTAGCCGTTTTCGGTATTCATAATAAAGTCGTGGGCGCAGACTGTCTTGGCGGCAGTAATGATCTCTTCCTCGGTGGCGTCCAGCTTACCGTAACGGATATTGTCGCGGATGGTGCCGGTGAAGATAAAGCTGTCCTGCAGCATAATACCCATCTGACTTCTTAAGGAATGTAAGGTGGCGTGGCGGATGTCGTGACCGTCCAGCTTGATCTTACCGCCCTGAATATCGTAGAAGCGGCAGAGCAGGTTGACCACTGTACTCTTGCCTGCACCGGTGGGACCGACCAGAGCAATACTCTGACCCGGCTCCACGTGGAGGTTGACGTGCTCTAAAATATTGAAGCCTTCTTCATAGGCAAAGGTCACGTCCTCATAATCCACCTGACCGGTGATCTTGGGCAGGGGCTTGGCGTCGGGCTCATCGTCGATCTCGATCTTTTCGTCCAGAGTGTCGAAGATACGCTCTAAGTAAGAGCCGGTATTGACCAACTGGTTATAGATATCGGCAATGGACTGGATGGGTCCCCAGAAACGGTTGGCGTAGGATGCCATTGCGATGATGACGCCCGCTTCAAAATGATCCTCTGTAAAGATGATGATCGCGGAAAAATAGAGGAAGCAGACGACGATCCGCATCACGTTCTGGATCAGGAGGGTCATTGTGAAGTTGATAGACGCAGCCTTGTAGTGGGCTTTATTGAGCTTTTCCACCAGTTCGTGGAAGATGCCCTGATTGATTTTTTCACGGTTAAATGCCTGCGTGATCTGCATTCCGTTGATGGATTCGCTGACGTAGGCGGTGGCGTTGGAGTTTTTGGCACTCCAATCGGACCAGGCCTGACGCTGACGCTTTTTGACCAGCACCAGATAGACAACGACGATAGGTACACCCGCCAAAACGCAGAGGGTCAGCTTGGGGCTAAGGGTGACCATAAAGAAAAGGATCAGTACGACTGTCAGTGCCTGGACGATGATGTTGACCAAGCCGCCGGAGAGAAAGTCTGACACGCTGTTGACGTAGTTGACCACCCGCACCAGAATCTTGCCGCGGGGGCGGCTGTCGAAATAGTTAAAGGAAAGCTTCTGAATATGAGAGAATACATCCGCGCGGATCTCGTGGATGATCTGATGCCCTGCCTTACGGGTGGCGATGGTCTGGAAAATCGAGAAGATCTCCGAAAGAGCCAAGCAGGAAAAATAAAGAATGGTAATGGTAATGACACCGCGGATATTCTTATTGGGAATATGATCGTCGATGATGATCTGGGTAAAGGTGGGACCCAAAAGCGCAAAGACTGTGGTGAGCACGCTGAAAACCAGTGCTAAAAGCAGGGGCTTGATGTTGCGCAGGATATAGGGCTTGCAGCGTAAGAAGTTTTTAATATTAAATGGGGTTTCGAGGCTTTCATCCACCCCGTATGTATTCCGTTTAGCCACGGTTTTCCACCTCCTCGTCCTGACGGGCAATGCGGTAGATCTCCGCATAATAGCCATCCTTTTCCAAAAGTTCCTCGTGGGTGCCGCGCTCGGTGATGCGTCCCTCCTGGAGGATGATGATCTCGTCTGCATCGGTGACCGAGGTGACCCGCTGGGCAACGATGAATTTGGATTTGTGCGTGATCTTTTTCAACTCCTGCAGAATGGTAACTTCCGTCTCCATATCCACAGCGGAGGTGGTATCGTCCAGAATAATAACAGAGGAGTCCTTTGCTACGGCGCGCGCCAAAGCGATACGCTGCCGCTGACCGCCGGAAAGTCCGATGCCCCGTTCGCCGATGATGGTATCGTAGCCGTCGGTGAGCTTTTCGATGAAGTCTGCAGCTTGGGCGGTCTCTGCCATCTGGCGGATGACCTCAATGGGCATATCGGGATTGGAATATGCAATGTTACTGTCGATGGTATCGGAGAAGAGGAAGACGTCCTGGGTGGCGATGGCGATCTCCTTGCGCAGACGCTGGAGGTCGATCTTGCGGATATCCACGCCGTTGACGAGGATGCGTCCCTCGGTGGGATCGTAAAGACGGATCAAAAGGGAGATCAGAATGGTCTTACCCGCGCCGGTGGGCCCCATAATGGCAAGGGTCTTGCCCGCCTCTACCTTCAGGCTGATATGGTCCAGAATCCGATGTCCGCCCAGATCCAGAGAGACGTTCTGGAACTCGATGGTGCGGATGCGACCGTGCTTGCTCTGCAGATGGGTGCTGTTCTTGACCTCGGGATCGGTGTTGTAAAGATCACAGATCTTTTGGGCAGAAACCATCATCTGCTGGGCGGTATTGATCAGGTTGGTGATGGAGCGGACAGGGTCCTGCAGGTTTACGACAAAGGTATTAAAAACTGTCAGCATACCGATGGTCATTTCTCCGCGGATGACGAAGATTGCCGCAAGGCAGAGACTGGTTACTGCCATCAGACGGCTGATCAGATGGGTGGGGGTGGAGATCGCCAGCCGCTTTTTGGCGTTGTTGACGGCGATATCCCGATATTCGGCGCTGATCTTATTCATCCGCTTATTCTCGTAGTCCTCTCGGGCAAAGGCCTTGACGACCCGATAGGCACCCAAATTCTCGTTGACATAGGTGTTCATTTCGCTGACCTTATCACGAATGGTTCGATGCAGTGCGCGGGTGACGCGGAAGACCAGCAGGCTCAATACGGCAAATATCGGTAAAAATGCGGTTAGAATCAAGGTTAGGGTGGTATTATAGTAGAAGAGCATCACCAGTGAAAAGACAAACAACGTAATGCAGCGAATCCAAGAATAAGCGTCATTGTAGATCATATTTTTGATATGAATGACGTCGGAGGTCAGGTTGGCGATCAGCTCACCGCTGGGGGTATGGGCATAGAAATCGGCAGAAAGCTCTTGGAGCTTACCGTAGAGCTTCTCGCGGATCCGACCGGAGGTCACGTTGCCCACGTGGATCAGACCCAAATGGACAAAATGGCGTACCACTGTGAAAAAGACGGTCAGCGATATACTGCAGACGATATAGCGGATCAGCATCTCCGATTTGGTCATCGTGGCGGTGATGCCGAGAAGTTTCTCCAGCCAGGTGATCTCGGTGGAGGATTCCAGTACGTGGTCCACCAGATTACCGATGATAATGGTGGGGACGAGAGAAAGGATGGTCACCACCATCGTTAAAAAGAGCAAAACAAAAAAGAAGGCCCTTTTTCCGTGCATATTTTGAAAGATGAAAGGAATCGGTTTCATAAAAGAAAATACAGGCGCACAGCGTTTCCCCTGCAGGAAAACGCAGCTCGTTCCCCGATCTTCAGTCGGCGCCCTTTGAAAGCGAGATCGGGAAAACCCCTTTACCGAAAGCGAAAAACCATTCGCTTCTTCATCTTATTACATCGGAAAGACCTCCTACGGAGTATAATGAGTCGCAAGAACGCACCATACCCTATTCACCGCTTATTATATAAGAAACTTGATTTTTTTCAAGTCTTTTTACATATTTTAATATAAAAAAATTCGACACGGGTAAAAATCCCAAGAGATGCTTTACAAAAAAGTTTTTCTATTATATAATAATTCAGTTAAGAGCGAAAAGAAAGGGAGAGGCTTATGATTTCTGCAAATGAATATTTTTCGGGTATCTATCAGGAAATGCAAAAGCCCATCCTGGTTTTTGACGCAAAAAAGCAACCCGTATTTTGCTCTGCCAAGGCAGATGCAATGGGGCTTTTGCCGCTTCCCGCAGCCGTTATGAAGGAGGTCGAGCGTTGCCGCAGTACGCTGCGCGGCGCTGTGCTCCCCGTGCAGGTGGGTGAGCGGGAGTTGAATTTATATTTCACGCCGTCGATCTTCGATGAGGAGACTTATCTGGTGGTAATGGCGGAGCTTCCGTATGAGCATCCGGAGCTGCCCGGTCTGATGCAGGTGCTGCGCAATTCCCGCGGTAAGCTTGCAGGCTATCTGAACGGAATCTATAACGTTGCTCAGCGTCTGGGTCTGGACTCCCCCGATGGGAAGGAACTGGGCGATGATGTCCGCCGCGTGATGCGGATGGCGGAGCATCTGGATCGGCTCATCGACGGCGAGGGACGGACGGTGTATAGAGTACCGATGGAAATCGGACCTTTTGTGGTAAGCTATATCCGTGCGCTGAACGAAATCGAAATGGATCGTGAGATCCTCGTCCCCCCGTATGAAGAGGGGATGATCGCTCGGATTATGCCGGAGGATCTGGAACTCGCGCTGGGTGTCTTGGTGAGCAATGCTCTTCGGTTTGGGGACGGAAAGGTCAGCGTTTATAGCGGCAGAAAGGGAAAAAAGATTTATATTACCGTTGCGGACGACGGAGCGGGAGTTGCTGCTCCGCATCGGCTTTTCGAATGGGGCTACCGTACCGCTGACCGTAAGGGCGTCAAGGGGCTGGGCTTCGGTCTGGCAATGGCAAAGCGTGTATTGGAGCTGCAAGGCGCAGAGCTGCTTTATGAGCGGGAAGGGGAGCGGACCTGCTTCCATATTGTCTTGGAGCCCGCGCTTTTATCGGAAGGCAGCAGACTGGCAGAGTGGAAGAGTGAGCCCAAGGAAAATTCTCTGTCCCAGATGCGCGTAGAATTGAGTGACTATGTAAAGGAGATGCAGATATGAAAGTATTGGTAACCGGCGGTGCCGGCTATATCGGAACCCATACTATAGTAGAACTGCTGAATGCAGGCTATGAAGTCGTGGCGTTTGATAATTTTTATAACAGTAAGCCCAAAGCGTTGGAACGGGTGCGTGCCATCACCGGTAAGGATTTTAAGTTTTATGAGGCAGATATGCTGGATCCCGCCGCAATGGACGCGATCTTTGCCGCTGAAAAGGTGGAGGCGGTGATCCATTTTGCCGGTCTCAAGGCGGTTGGCGAGAGCTGCCAGAAGCCTTGGCTGTACTACAATAATAATATCGTGGGTACATTAAATATTCTGGCAGCAATGAAGAAATACGGCGTAAATCGTTTCGTCTTTTCCTCCTCTGCCACCGTGTACGGTGATGCGGAGACAGTCCCCGTCAAGGAGGATTTCCCCACCGGTGCTACCAATCCGTACGGGCAGACCAAGCTGATGCAGGAAATTATGCTGACCGATATCGCCAAGGCAGATCCGGACTTCACCGTTACCCTGCTGCGGTATTTCAATCCGGTAGGTGCCCACGAAAGCGGTATGATCGGCGAAGATCCCCAAGGTATCCCCAATAATCTGACCCCCTATATTTCTCAAGTCGCCATCGGCAAGCGGGAATGTCTTTCCGTTTTCGGCGATGATTATAATACCCACGACGGTACCGGTGTCCGCGACTATATTCACGTTGTGGATCTGGCAAAAGGACATATCAAGGCACTGGAAGGGCAGACCGGTAAGACCGGCGTCTTTACCTATAATCTGGGCACCGGCGAGGGCTATAGCGTCTTGGATGTCGTCCACGCCTATGAAAAAGCCAGCGGCGTCAAGATCAACTATCAGATCGTAGCCCGTCGCCCCGGCGATGTGGAAACCCTCTACGCCGATACCGCCAAAGCCCGCGAAGAGATCGGCTTTGTGGCAGAGAAGACTCTGGACGATATGTGCAGGGACTCGTGGAAGTGGCAGTCGATGAATCCCAACGGTTTCAACGATTAAACGGGTGAAAAACGGCAATCTCCCGTCCACCCACTTACTCGGCGTATCACATAC